>NZ_JBPWAP010000056.1:0-34867 GCF_051776705.1 Bacillus cereus group sp. BceL291
CTTTATGAAGACGTTTAGCCACTTCCTATCGAATCCAGTGGATTTATTTTCAAAATCCTCTAGCAATATTTTTTGAAAATGTCCCCTTGACTTTTCATAGTTGGTCTTTCAAAGTAAAAAAACACACCCATCCCTAGGAAAGGGACGAATGTGTTTTCGTGGTTCCACCCTTGTTCCAATCTAGACGTATTTCCTCCTAGATTGCTCAAGTTCAGATAACGGCTGATACCGCCAATAATTACTAGATTACTCGTTCACTATTGAAGTTCAAAGGTGGTAAAATCATTTCTCGTGTTAGGAAGCTCACACCCTTGGCTTCCCTCTCTGTAAACCGTAAAAATGATTTCGTGTCCTTATCGTTACTTTTTCGTTCATGTTTATTTGTTAACTCATTATACTCGCATAAAAAACAAAATCAATACTATTTTTTAATTATTTTAAATTTTCAATCTCTTATACCATAAAAAACACACTCATCCCTAGGAAAGGGACGAATGTGTTTTCGTGGTTCCACCCTTGTTCCAATCTAGACGTATCTCCTTCTAGATTGCTCAAGTTCAGATAACGGCTGATACCGCCAATAATTACTAGATTACTCGTTCACTATTGAAGTTCAAAGGTGGTAAAATCATTTCTCGTGTTAGGAAGCTCACACCCTTGGCTTCCCTCTCTGTAAACCGTAAAAATGATTTCGTGTCCTTATCATTACTTTTTCGTTCATGTCTATTTGTTAACTTATTATAGTTATCAAATTTTTAAAAAGCAAGCCTATTTTTACTAACTATTTTCAAAATGATTTTTTATTATATTTCACAATAGCATTATGCAACTGCCACTCATTTTACCTATTTTGTCATTTCTCCAGTTAATAAATCAACGGTTCATATATAAAGTGAAGGCTAATAATCAGTGGGGATTTTGTTCATCCCCACTGATTATTAGCCTTCACCAATCGGGCTTTTACGGGCAGTTGATCCCCACCTAACTTCTTTGCTTTCGCTGAATTTTGAGGTAGGGGTGTTACTGCCCGTTAATGCGGGATAAATCCCCATTCTAAAACCCGTACATACTCACCTTACAAAATTATATCAATAAAATTTTTAATACAATCTTTTTGTATAACTTTCTTCTAAAGAACGTGCAACATCTTCTTCTGAAGCATTCACTTTCGCATGCTCTAACAACATTTTTGCTGCTGAAGGTAACTCTTTTTTATTTAACCAAGATTCTGGATCCCATATCTTCGAACGAATAAACGCTTTTGCACAATGAATGTAACACTCTTCTATTTCAACAACAATTCCAAGCAACGGATTACGTCCATTCGCCTGCATTTCTTTCAAAATTTCTTCATCGTTTGTAATATACGCTCGGCCATTTATTCTAAGTGTCTCCCCAAGACCTGGAATAAAAAAGAGTAGTCCTACACGTGGATTTGAAATAATATTCAAAATGGAGTCTATACGACGATTTCCTGGCCTTTCTGGAATGATAATTTTATTATTATTGAGTACGTATACAAATCCAGGTGCGTCTCCTCTCGGCGAGGCGTCACACTCCCCCAACTTATTTGCAGTAGATAATACTAGAAAAGGAGATTTAGAAAGGAAATCTACACAATGGTGGTCTAATGATGAAATAACTTTTTTCAATGCTCGCTCACTTGGTTTCCCCAATATTTTCCGTAACTCTTCCTCTGTTGAAATAATCGATTTTATTTCCATACGCTCTATCTCCACTTATAATCGCCCCTTTTTCTTTATTTTCCCAAAATTCAATACGAATATTGTATAATAAAATTTGCAGAAAGGGGAATTAAAATGACAGAGTGGTTAACAATATTTGATTCTGAAAGAAATACACTTGGGAAGAAATTACGCGATGAAGTGCATCGTGACGGTGATTGGCACGAAACATTTCATTGTTGGTTTGTAGAAAAAGATGCTAAAGATATATTCTTATATTTCCAATTACGCTCTAAAAATAAAAAAGAAGCTCCACTTATATGGGATATTACTTCAGCTGGACATATTATGCATGATGAAGATGTACAAATTGGTGGTCTTCGTGAAATCGAAGAAGAATTGGGGCTTTCCTTTCAAACTACTGATTTAGTATACAAAGGAATCTTTAAAATAGATTATGAAATTTCAAATCTTACTGATCGTGAATTTTGTCATATGTATTTTCACAATGTCATCAATCCACTTCCATTCGCACCAGGTGAAGAAGTAGACGATGTGATGAAAGTACATGCAACTTCTTTTCTACAACTATTAAATGGTGAAATTTCATCTTTTACAGCTAGTTCTGTTTTAAACAATAAACCAATTACAATAACATTTGAAGATATTTATCCGTATGATCTTGCATACTATGAATTTGTTATAGAGAAAGGAAAAGAATTATTAAAAAATAATAGTTTATAAATAAAATAGGACTCTTAGCATAATATTGCGTAGAGTCCTATTTTTTATTATTGTTCAAGTATCTTTAATTTATTCTCTACTTGTATAAATAAAAGAATAATTAATAACAGCATAACCACCATAATCGCTATTATTGTATGTGGATATCTAAACAGTATACTAATAACACTTCCAATTAACATCATGATGAATCCGTTTTGCTTCATCACTTCTGCACTATACCTGTTACCCGCATCCCATAATTCCTTATTTTTCATAGATCGTTTCGTACGATAACCATATGCCGCATTAATATCGGTCGGTGGATTTTTTTGAAGAACAATTGCCGCAAGTATAAATATAGTACCTATTAAAATACTCATTCCTATGTTTATTAGTGCATACATCAATTATATCCCCTCCTAACTTACACCTTCATTATACGACATGACCCTTTTTTCAAATTTATAACACATTCAATTTCTTTCTTTTGATGTGTGGAACATACTTGGAAGTGTTACAAAACGTGCCCCTTTCGTTTTTAACTGCGGAATGATTTTGTCTAGTGCATCTACAGATCCTTGTAAATGCCCACCTGGTGTTGAATGCTGAAGGATGACACTTCCTGGAAATGAATTCCCTAATACATTATTTGTAATCGTATCAGCGCTTACACCTTTCCAATCAACTGTATCAACACTCCACTGTACAATCATAAAATTTTGCTCTGTTGCCCACTTCAATTGCTCTTCAAGTATTTCACCGTATGGCGGACGTATAAACTTCGGTGCATAACCAGCTAAACGATTTAATATTTCTTCCGTTTTTATTATTTGATTACGATACTCAGCATCATTTACTTTCGCTAAGTTCGGATGACTATACGTATGATTACCAATTACATGCCCTTCATTTGCAATACGCTTTACTACGTTCGGAAATTTTTCTGCGTTTTCACCAAGTAAGAAAAAAGTAGCTTTTACATTATGTTGTTTTAACTTATCTAATATTTTTGGCGTGAATTCTAAATCTGGTCCATCATCAAATGTAAGAGCGACTTCCGCTTTATTATACGGTCCTGAAAATGCGTACGCATATTTTTCGACCCACGAAAATGGTGTCCACGATCCACGCTCATATGCTTTCATTTGTACTTCATAGTTTTGAGGGATATATGCGTATGGCAATGAACTTATATAGTCTCCATAATAAAATGAGTTATATGGCATATAAGCATACGAAACATCTCGTTCTAGTCCCCATTGATATGGAGCAAACATTTGTGGCGAATAAAAATAATACATGATAAAAAAACCTCCCTAATTTTTCATATGTGATTCCTCTGCACTTTGTTAGAGAAATTGTTATTCATAAACAAAAAATAAGACTGTCCTTAATTAGGACAGTCTTGCTGCTTTATATTATTAATACATCGATGTACTATCTTTCGGCAAAGCTTTCACATGTTTTAAATAGTTCGTCACTTTATCATCCTCATCTTGCGGATATTGATATTCATATGTGTTAGCGATTTCGTTCGCCACTTCCCTAAATAAATCACCCATGACAAAGAATGACTCCCATATGTTTTCATATTCTGCATTAGAAAATGTCCTTTTAAATTGCTCCCACATATCTTCTTCAATATATTGCTCGAAATGCTTTCCAAACTTCCCTGTATTAACTGTAAAGTCTGTTTTCATACCAATATGCCATTCTAGCATTACGATGAACATATCTCGCACTGGTCCTTCAAGCATTCCTTTTGCATAAGAAAGCTCTTCTCTCCATAGCCCTTTTGCCACATTCGTACTACACCACCAAAATTCATTACAGCAATCCAAAAACTCTTTTTCTGTAGGCTTTTTTATTAAGTAATCTTTATCGCTTGCTGGCGGGAATCCTTCCATACAATTATCTTTATCAAGAAGCAGTTTACTTAAACTATCTTGTCCAACGAACTTTTTTATTAACTCAACTGGAACTAGCGTTAAATCAATCCGATTCCCATCCATGAACTGCATTAAATATGGAAACTTCCCATCTTCATCTGGTTGAACTAACGACATTTCTTCTGGCATTTGTACTATCATTATTTCTCCAAATCTATGAACCCAATTATGATTAGACGTAAAAGATTGTATATCATTTACAACATACATAATATCATAGTCTTGAAAACAATCTCTTTTCACATTTGGATTTACACGCGATCCATTCATGATAACTGCTCGAATTCTTTCATCCTCTTTTGCTATATTTATAATTACGTCTAACATTTCTTTTTCAGTTCTCATCTACTTATATCCTCCAATTTTTTAATATATAATATAGTGTTATGTATATTGGAGGTCCACGAGCTAATCTCGTTATACACGATACATGTTATAATTTTTGAAACTTCTTTTTCATCCCTTTTTCCTCCTTACATCACTCTTTTACAACTGCCATCCCTTTCAATTTCCCAATGCTTTCTACCATTCACTTTTAATTATACCGAAAATTCTGTCTCGAATACAAAAAATAAAGAAGGGACATCTACCCCTTACAGAATAGATATCCCTTCTTTTAAAGTTAAATTTAATTCCTATGGATTAGTAGACCAAAGCCCAGCAGATTTAATAAATGTACGTTTATTTAATTTCAGCTGCGCTACGATAAATTCTGCAATATCTTCTGCTTGCATTACTTTATCAGGGTTTCCATCAGTTAATCCTAAATCTACAGCCATATCAGTTGCTACTGTACTTGGAGTTAAAGCTGTTACACGAATGTTATGTTTGCGAACTTCCATCGCTAACGATTCTGTTAAGCCAAGGACACCAAATTTAGAAGCACTATATGCACTTGTTACAGGTGCACCTTTTTGTCCTGCTGTAGATGAAATGTTAATGATATCACCAGATTGTTGTTCAATCATGCTCGGTAAAGCTGCACGAGTTGCATAGTATACACCCATTAAGTTTACTTGAATGATTTTTTCCCAATCAGCAACGTCTAGTTCTAAAAACTTACCGAATTTAGAAATACCAGCGTTATTAATTAAAATATCGATAGATCCTAAACCATTTTTTAACGTTTCAATCGCAGTTGTTACTTCTTCGCATGAAGAAACATCAGCAGTTGCGATAACAGCTTTTACACCTTCTGCTTCTACTTCTTTTGCTACAGCTTTTAAGTTTTCTTCTGAACGAGCTAATAAGCCTACATTTACGCCTTCTTTCGCTAATGCGATTGCTACAGCGCGACCAATCCCTCTACCTGCTCCTGTAATTAAAGCATTTTTACCTTGTAATAATTCTGCCAAGTATAACACTCCTTAATCATCTCAGTTATGTATTATATTAAAATTGTATCTATGTTTATGTAAAAAGGCAATGATGCACTTTCATGTGCGTAGGTTACTTGTAGGTAACTATAGAAAGTTTTTATTTATAAGTTTCATTTTTTTACCATTATTCATGTAAAATAAAAACAAATCCAGCATAGGGGAGTGTATGAGTATGAAAAGCGAAGGAAAAGCTTTTCAATATAATTGCAGTAACAGTAAATGCATTTTTAAAGAGAAATAGTGTTAGAAGGTTCTCCTTCTAACACTATTTCTCTTCATGATTCGGCATACGCACAATAAATTCAGTACCTTTTCCTTCCTCACTCTCCACTTTTATCTCTCCTTGATGAAGGTCAAGTACTTTCTTTACAATAGCTAAACCTAAGCCACTTCCTCCATAGGCACGATTTCGTGAAGAATCCGCTTTATAAAAACGCTCAAAAATATGTTGTTTCTGTTCTTCTGATATACCAATTCCTGAATCACGGATACGCACTTCCACTACTGTCTCATGTTCCTTTAACTGAATAGTAATCGTACCACCGCTTGGAGTAAATTTAATACTATTATGAATTAAATTAATCCACACTTGACTCATACTTTCTTGGTCAGCAATAACATATACTTTTTCTAAATCTAGTTCTAACTCAATTTCTTTTTCAGCCCAGAGTGGTTCACTATTTAACACAATTTGCTTTAATTGTTGATCTAATCGATAGCTCACTCTTTCTGGTGTATACTCTTCTGATTCTAAAAGAGTTAGCTTTAGTAAATTTTGACTTAGTTTAGATAATCTCGTTGTTTCAGTTTCAATAATGGTAAGATAATGCTTTCTTTTTTCCTCAGAAAGATTATCGTCTTGTAGTGCTCTAGCAAATCCTTTTATAGAAGTTAACGGTGACTGTATTTCATGAGAAACATTCGATACAAACTCTTGTCTCATTTTCTCCATCGTATTCAGTTCATCTGTCATATCATTTATACTTTTTACGAGCACGCCAATTTCACCATCATACTTTTCTTCATTTCTTATTTTTACGGAGAAGTCTCCTTTTGCAATTTTTTGTATCGGTTCAATAATAGTCCAAATCATCGCCTCTCGTTTTGGTCTCATTAATATTCCAATCAATGTCCAAATAAGAATAATAAAGACAAAACCGACCATATCACTAATTAGAAAAGCAACAAACGGCGATACGTTTACGTCAAAAGCATTCAATATACTAGTTGCTACATAAAATGCGATAGACCAAATTATAGTAAGAAAAGAAAAGAGCGCTAATACCGCTCCAAATACTTTCAGCATCTTCAACTTACTCATTCGTTTTCTTTTTCTCATTTACTTACCTCTAAGCGATACCCTAATCCTCTTATTGTTTTAATACTAAATTTCGACTGCTCTTCTTGAAACTTCTCACGTAACCGATTAATATGAACGTCTAGTGTACGTTCATTCCCTTCAAAATCATATCCCCATATTTCTTCAATTAATTGCTCTCTCGAACAAGTTCTTCCCGATTTAGACCCTAAAGTAAAGAGCAGCTCAAATTCTTTTAACGGTAATGTAACCGTTTGTTCTCCAGATGTAACTTCGAATGTTTTACGATTTAATAATACATTTCCAACTTGAATCGATTGGGAAACTGTAATTTGGTAACGTTTCAATAATGCCTTTACTCTCACTACTAATTCTATAGGGTCAAATGGTTTTACAAGATAATCATCTGTCCCAAGGTGAAATCCTTTTACTTTTTGTGATGTTTCCCCTTTGGCAGTTAGCATCAGAACCGGGATATCATAGTATTTTCTTAATTCAAAACATACATCAAATCCATCCATATTTGGCATCATGATATCAAGAATAACCATATCGACTTTTACGTCATCCATTTTCTGAAGTGCATCTACTCCATCAATTGCCTCATATGTTTGAAAACCTTCTCGTTCTAAAAATACAGAAACGAGTTCTCTAATGTGTGGATCGTCATCTACTATTAAAATTTTAGGTATCAAAGGAACCATTTCCTTTCTACTTAGCATCTAATATATTGTTTAAAAATGAATCATCAGTGGAGTAAAATCCCACTGATGATTCATTTTATAATGCACCCTCTTTAATTTTCAATTGCTGCGTTGCAAACTCACGATACATATCATGCGTCTGTAATAATTCATCATGCGTACCACTACCTGTAAGATTCCCTTTTTCAATAAAGACAATTTTATCTGCATCTACAACAGTAGAAAGTCTATGCGCAATCACTAACGTTGTTCTGCCTTTCATTAAGTTATTTAACGCTTTTTGAACGACAGACTCAGATTTACTATCTAAGCTTGAAGTCGCCTCATCTAGCATAAGAATTTGCGGATTTCGAAGTAACGCTCGGGCAATGGCAATTCGCTGTCTTTGTCCCCCAGAAAGCTTCACACCGCGTTCTCCAACTTCTGTTGCATAACCGTTTGGTAAGTCATGAATAAATGCATCAACATATGCCATTGCTACTACTTTTTCAATTTCTTCATCCGTTACTTCGCCCTCGACGCCATAACAAATATTATCACGAATTGTTCCATCAATTAACGGACTATCTTGTGATACGTAACCGATTTGACGTCGCCATGACTGTAATGAATAACTCGTAATTGATTCTTCCCCTAATTTAATGGCGCCACTAGTTGGCTCATAAAAACGTTCCAATAATGAGAATAAAGTTGTTTTCCCACTACCACTTGGTCCTACAATCGCTGTCACTTTTCCAGATTCAATTGTGAAATCAATATTTTTCAAAACTTGCTCTTCTTCGTTATACTCAAAATGTACATTTTCAAGAACGATCGGTTGCTTAGCATTTGTCACTTTCACACCAGTTTCATGATCTTCTACTTCATATTCTAAAATCGTACTAATTCTTTCCGTTGCACCAATTGCCTTTTGGAATTGTGTAAAGAACATAGATAATTGACTCATTGGCATTACAATTTGAACTAAATACAAAATAAACGCTACAAGTTCACCGGTTGTTAATGCACCGCTAGAAACTCGCATCCCGCCATACCCTACGATAATAACAAGTAGTGCCATTAAAACAAACGACATAACTGGCGAAATTAATGCTTGCACTTTTCCTTCTTTCAAACCAAATTGTAATAACTTTTGTATACCTGTATTACCCGTTTCATATTCTCTCTTTTCTGTATTTGAAGATTTCACTAAACGAATTTCTGATAACACTTGCGTTAACACACTTGTAAAAGATGCAGTTTCATCTTGAAGTGCTTTTGAAATCTTATACATTTTTCGTCCAAGTGGAACTAAAATTAACACAGACAACGGAATAACCGTTAAAAGTAACGCAGTCATTTTCCAATCTAAAACAAATAATACAATTAACGATCCAACAATTGAAATACCACCTGTTAATAAGTTTGACAAATGCTCAGAAATTAACGTTTTCACAACACCTGTATCATTCGTCATACGGCTAATCGTATCACCTGTTCTATTTTGATCGTAATAAGATACCGGCAAGATAAGTACCTTTTTCCACAAACGTTCTCTTAGTCCCGCTACAATCTTCTGCCCAATATAATTTAGTAAATATATAGACAACCCTGCCGCAATAGTTTGCATTACAAAGAAAGCAATTAACCCAACAATTTGTCCTGCACTAATTGAAGAAAGCGAAAAATTATCTACTAATCCTTTTGTCAGCATAGGAATAAATAAACTCGCTCCCGTAGAAAGCAAACTCATTAACAACGCAAAAACTAAAATTCCTTTCGGAGGATTTGTATCTTGAATAAGGCGTAAAAACTGCCTCCAACTCCCTTTTTTCTTTATTTCATTTCTAACTTCCATTCCTGTTCATCTCCTCATGTTAAACAAAACTGTTCTTTCTAAAATTAGAATACGATACAAATGTAAACTGAATGTAAACACACTTTTTCTATTTTTACAAAATATACATAAAAACTCATCTTTACAACAGATATAAACATCTGATATTATTACCTGGTACTTAATATTATTCTATGTAAATTATAGATAAATAATTTAAAACACGATATAAATCTCCAGTTAGTGAAAGGAGTATCCTTTTTGCAAACAAATATACATTCTGAAAAGGAAACAATTATTTTTATTCATGGATTAGTTGGCAATCGTCGCGCCTTCAAAAAAGAGCAAAAACGATTTTCTGCCTCCTACAACATTATAACTTATGACTTATTAGGTCACGGTGATGATAAAGGAGAAGCAATCGACTTTTCATTACAGCGCCTCGTAGATCAATTATTAAACTTATATGAACAAGAAGGTATTAAAAAAGCACATATTTGTGCGCTAAGTTACGGCTGTTACATCTCTACAATTTTTGCACAAATGCATCCAGAAAAGGTATTAAGTATTTGTCATATTGGAGGACATTACAATAACCCTTCTCGTTTATATAATGTATTTCAAAATTTTTGGGAGAAGCGAGGAGATGAATACTCTAAATGGCTCTCTCAATACGCAAATACTATTTTTCCAAGCGGTATATTAAAAGCAAATCCGTTCGCAGTCATTTCAAGAAATATTTACTACCGTTTCGGATTACAATTACATTCATCCATAATTGCCCAGTCATTACGACATCGGTTAGAATTCGATTTAAAATCTAAATTAAAATCACTTCCTCACCCTATACTATGGGTAATGGGAGAGCATGATCATCTCTATAAATCTTGTCTATTTGATTTGAAATCTATTTTGCCTAACGTTCTATATAAGGAAATACCGTTAGCGGGACATGCAGCGAACTTATTTCGTCCTAACTATTTCCATGACTTATATGATCGATTTTTAAATGGAAAGTTAAAATAAAAACTATTAAACTTCCAATTTATTCAACTATAAAAAGGCTTCCCAAGTTTCCTTGGAAAGCCTTTTCTCTATACGAAAAGTATATAAAACTACTTTTTCTTAGTATGCTTTTGTGTAACCTAATAGGTGCTTGCTCCAGTAAGAGTTACTTACAGAACTAATACGTACACCAGTTGCATCTGTTTCTGCACTAATGAACTGACCGTTTCCTAAGTAAACACCCATGTGAGAAGGACCTGATTTATAAGTATTTTGGAAGTATACTAAATCACCTGGTTGTGGATTGCTAGTTTTTGTTTTAGAGCTCCAGTATCCAGCAACTGTTTGACGAGCGCCTTTATGACCAGTTTGATTTAATACGTAGTGAATGAATCCACTGCAGTCAAAACCAGCAGGTGTTGTACCAGCAGTTCTGTATGGTGAACCATTTAAAGATCTAGCGAATCCAGCGATTGAAGATGTATCTCCACCTGTTGTTGGTTTTTGTACGTCTTTACCTGGTTGTTGAACGTTATTTGTAACATTATTGTTATTTGTAACGTTGTTTACTCCGCCTTTTACAAACTTAACGAAGTCTGCACTTACGTAACCTGTGCGGCCGTTATGGTTAATTTTGTACCAACCATTTTCAGCACCAGTAACGTTTAATACTTTACCATTTGTTACTCCACCGATTACAGCGTTGTATGTAGCTGGGCCTGTACGTACTTTTAAAGCACCAGTGTTAACAACATAAGAACCACCAGTTTGAACTGTTGTAGTATTGTTGTTTGTAGTTGGTTGTTGTGTTTCGTTAGATACAGCAGAACCACCTTTTGTTACGAAGTCTTTGCTTACGTATCCAGTTCCACCATTGAAGTTGATTTTAAACCAATCTTGTACTTCACCTACAACTTGTACTGTTTTACCTTTGTTTACAGAACCTAATACTGTATGAGATGTACTTGGGCCTGTACGTACGTTAAGTGAAGAAACGTTTACTGTGTAAGTACCTGTTCCTTGTTGAACAGTCGTTCCTGTTTTGCCACCAGTCGTTACGAAGTCACCACTTACATAACCTGTTTGACCATTTACGTTTACTTTGAACCAACCATTTTCTTGTCCAACTACTTGTAGCACTTGGCCTGATTTTACTTTAGAAATAACGTTATGTCCTGTACCAGCACCTGAACGAACATTTAATACATCAGCAGTTACTGTGTATTTTAATTCAGAAGTTGTTTCTACAGTTTTTGTTTCAGTTACAGTCGTTTGAGTTTGAGTTTGTCCATTAATTTCTTTTAGCGCTTCATTTGAAACTTGTGCATGAGCAGAATCCATTCCTGGAACTGCAACGCCAGCTACAGAAGCTGCTGCTAAACCTGCAATTACTTTTTTCATAAGTTGTCTTTACTTCCTTTCCCTACTATCCTCTTAAAAAAAACTAAAACTTTAATACTTTACAATATTATCAAAGTAAAATATTCATCCAGTTCCATTTTTTAGCAAGAGTTTTATTTTTCACACAGAGTTCATTTTAAATGAACAAAGTGAAATCCGTGTGAACTTCATGTGAACTTTATCATTAAACACAGTGTTTTTGCAATGGTTTTTTCAAATTTCTTATATATCGCATGAAAATTCGACATTCTATTTAATATTTTAATATAAAATATCCCTTTTCTATCTATTATAAAAAATTCTATTAACCTAATACAAACTCAAGTATGTATTTCCTTATAAAGCTCCTTACATGAAGTATACTTTCATCATGACAAAAATCACTCTATTTATCAATAGTATAATATTTTTAGAAAACTAAATTTCTATACTATCTACAATTTTGAAATAATTTGACGAATTGTAAGATTTATTTCACAAAAGCCATTTCTCCTTTAAAGAAAACACACACTATATCAACTGTTCTCTTTTTCTTATAATGGAATTTATAGGATATTTATAGTATTATATACATATCTTAATAAACAAGAATTTTAGCGAATTAATTAAAGTTTCATTCCCTTATAAAATGAAACTTTAATCAGGAAGGGTTTTATACATCCTCCGCTAATTATTAACCCTCACCACTCGGGCTGCCCATTAATGCGGAGTTTTATTGGAATAAAAAGAGGAGGCATATTTGTGAGAAATATAATAGATGATCCAATACAAAAAAACATAGAGCTATACTATGCTTTTATTCAATTCGTTTCAATGATAACATTACAAAAAGTATCAGCTATTGAAACACGTAAAAACGAATTAAAAAATCAGATGAAAAATGCCGGACAAAAAAACCCTTATTACGTATAAAAAAAGGTGAACAGGTTATATTCCTGTTCACCTTTTTAAATTATTTATAAATTTTCACACGGTCCTCTAGCGGTTGGAATTCTTTTTCACCAGCATGTACTACCGGTTTACCAAATGGCATTTGCGCAATAAGTTTCCAATTCTCTGGAACATCCCACTCTTTTCTCACTTCTTCATCAATTAGCGGATTGTAATGCTGTAACGTAGCACCAAACCCTTCAATTTCTAAAGCTGTCCAAATTGCAAATTGTAACATTCCTGATGATTGCTGAGACCAAGTTGGGAAATTATCTTTATATAATGCAAAGTTAGCTTGAAGGCTTTCCACTACTTCACTGTCTTCAAAATATAAAACCGTTCCATAACCACTTTTAAATGCATTCATTTTTTCTTCAGTAGGTGCAAAGTTATTTTCAGGTACAATTTTTCGTAACGTTTCTTTCGTAATATCCCATAATTTATCATGTTGTTCTCCTAATAAAACAACAACGCGAGCACTTTGAGAATTAAAAGCTGAAGGTGTATGTTTTACAGCATGATAAATCACTTCTTGAATTTTCTCATCAGAAACTACTTGCTCTTTACTAATTGCATAAATAGATCTTCTGTCTTCAATTGCTGAGTAAAAATCTTTTGCCATCATAATTCCCTCCAATTTTCAATTGAGGCTATTTTATATGTATATATCATATTACGCCCCTCAAACTTATTATTAATAAGCTTATAACTTTATAATATCACAGCAACAAACAAACTCAAATAATAACACTTATATTTAGAAGCTTTTTCCTTTTTAAAATAAAAAGACTGTTTGTTGTTATCTAAAATTAGTAACAACAAACAGTCTTACTTATGTAGCGATCTAGATTCGTATTTTACTTACTTAATTAACTAATCCAAATGCATACGACATTAACTTATTTGTCTCTGTAAAACGTTTTGTTTTACTGGATGTCCCCATGACCACTGTAATAATTCGATTATCACCTTGCTTTGCAGTCCCAGTAAAACAGTATCCTGCACTATCTGTAAATCCAGTCTTTAGTCCGTCCATTCCCTCTATATATAAACTTTTATTATTTTTGTTTAACATGTCGTTTGTGCTTATAACATTAATATTATTAAATGCTAGCTGACTTTGGCGTAAGTGAGTCACTTCTAATATTTCCGGATAATCTTTTATAAGATGATACGCCAATTGTGCTACATCACCAGCCGTCATTTTTGTTTCACTTCCATCTGGCTCTTGTAATCCAGAAGCATTTGCAAATTTAGCATGTTCCGACATTTTTAACTGTTTCGCTTTTGCATCCATAAGCTGAACGAAATCTTTCTCCGATTTTGCCATATGTTCTGCTAAAGCCACAGCCGAATTATTAGCTGACTCAATCATTAATGCATGATATAAATCTTTAACAGTTAATGTGTCATTAACTTGTACTGGGATTCTCGCTCCTTCTGTTTGTGCCGCCTTCGCACTCATTTTTACTGGATCTTCCCAGCGAACTTTCCCGTTATGTATACTCTCTAGTAAGAGATACGCTGTCATCATCTTAGACATACTAGCCGGTGCAAAAGCTTCATTTTCATTATATTGATAAATAATATCTCCATCACTCGCATCGATAATCATAGCTGCTTTTGCGTTAATTTCTGGTGGGATGTACTTTGGCGGGACTACTTTTTTAGTAAATCCTGCTTTAGGTAGTTCTGCCACTTGCAAAGGTTGTCCCTCTACATTCGCTATGCTCTTTTGATTTCCTTGGAATAAGAACCAACATATCCCTAAAATAATAACTAATAGGACTGTCATCCTTCCCCATTTTAACCGATTCATTTCAAAACTCCTTTAGCAAACCTTTTATACACTCACATTTAACCTTAACAACAATTCCTTTATATAGTCAAGGTAAAAGGTATATTTATTCATATACAGCAATGATTATTTTAATTTATTTATGTTAAACTTACAATATTGAAACGTAAGAATATTCAATAATAAAATCTCGTAAATAAAGCGAAACTTTAATCAGCCCCACCAATTGGGCTACCCGTCAAATAGCGAGATAAACTATTTAATAGAAGGGATTCATACAAATGCTACTTCCAAAATCATTAAAATACGGAGACACAGTTGGGATCTACTCCCCTTCTTCACCAGTAACCTACACTTCTCCAAAAAGATTTGAACGAGCAAAATCTTACTTACAACAGAAAGGGTTTCATATATTAGAAGGTTCATTAACAGGTCGATATGATTTTTATCGTTCTGGTAGTATACAAGAGCGTGCTGAGGAACTAAATGTCTTGATAAGAAATCCTAATGTTTCTTGTATTATGTCAACAATTGGTGGGATGAATTCAAATTCAATATTACCTTATATTGATTATGATGCTTTTCTAAAGAACCCTAAAATAATGATTGGGTATTCAGATGCAACTGCTTTATTACTAGGAATTTACGCCAAAACAGGAATCCCTACATTTTATGGACCAGCTCTCGTCCCTTCCTTTGGCGAATTTGAACCTTTTGTTGATTGCACATACAAATATTTTGCTGAAACTTTACTACATGATCATTCTCTTCCTTATCATATAAAACAACCATTATTTTGGTCAGATGAATTTATTAATTGGGAAGAAAAGACGAAGGAGAAAGAACTTCGACCAAACGATTGGATTTCAGTAATTGATGGAAAAGCTACTGGGCGTATTATTGGCGGGAATTTAAACACGATACAAGGAATTTTGGGTAGCCCCTATATGCCACATATTCAAGAAGGCGACATTCTCTTTATTGAGGACAGTTCAAAAGATGCAGCTACTATTGAAAGAAGCTTTTCATTACTTAAAATTAACGGTGTATTCGATAAAATTTCAGGTATCATTCTTGGAAAACACGAGCAATTTGATGATTGTGGTACCAACCGAAAACCTTTTGAAATACTATTAGAAGTACTTCAAAATCAAAGAATTCCTTTTCTAGCTGACTTCGATTGTTGTCATACACATCCCATGATTACCATACCTATCGGTGTTCAAGTAGAGTTGGATGCAACAAATAAAACGATACATATTGTAGAACCTTGGAAAAAATGAATTCATAGATAGCTTCTATTGTTTTACAATAAAAGCCATGATACTATATAATTTGGAATGTGAAAGGTTAAACAAAATACGTTCCAATATATATCATTAGAAAAATTAGGTATAAATATATATTTATATGCAAAAGAGAGTGAATAAATGAAACCAACTATTAAAAATTACGTATTTTTACATGTAGCTTTTTTGATATATTCTATCATTATGGTTTACATGAAATGGGCAGCTAAATTCCCCATTGCTTCCATCTCATTTTTTGTTGCTTATTTCGGACTAGTTATACTTTTATTCGGATATGCAATTTTATGGCAACAAGTAATTAAACATTTCGAAATTTCAAAAGCATATTCACATCGCGGAATTATTATACTGTGGTCAATGCTTTGGTCAGTATTTCTATTTGGAGATACTATTCAGTGGAATCATTTACTTGGTGCAGCTATTATTATCGTCGGGATTGTGGTGGTGACAAAAGATGAATAGTTATATGTTATTATTTATTTTCGGGATAATTTTAGCTAATTACTCACAAATATTATTAAAAAAAGCTACTTTGCAACAATACGATTCTAGAATAAAAGAATATGTGAATCCTTATGTTATTATCGGCTACTCTTTATTTGTAATTAACGCCGGATTAAATGTTATCGCCATGAAGGGCATGGCATTAAAACAAGCATCAGCATTAGAATCCTTAAGTTATATCATCATATTAATTTTTGGTTGGTATTTCCTAGGAGAAAAAATAACGAAACGTAAACTCATCGGCAACATGATTATTATCGTTGGTGTAATCGTTTATTGTATCCAATAGTAAAAAGCTCCGTTTATCACAAACGGAGCTTTTTACTATTGACCTAAATTTTGCACTTTATCTTTCAAATCTCGAACTTGATCTACCGTCTGCATAAGCTCAGAGTTTTTAAATTGCTCTACATCCACTTTGCCTTCTTCTATCTTTGTCTTCGCCGTATCAATTAACGTATTTAACTTTTCGTTATATCCGACGATTTGTTGATGAAGATCCTTTGCTACATCAGGTGGCGTTAATTCATTGAATGCGGGTATATCTTGTTTAATTTCACTAAGCTTCGTTTCTAATTCTTTTCGAGCCTCGCTATCATTAACGGCCTTTTCTGCTAATGCTGGTGCATCATTTGCAAATGCACTTATTTCATTTACATAGTCTGTCGCCTTTTGAGCATAATCTATGGAGTTCTTTCCTTCTTCCACTATTGAACATCCCATTAAACCAATTGAAACTATGAATACTAATACAATTGATTTTATTTTCATTTTAGACCCCCTTCGTCCTTATAATTGTCTGTAATTTTCTCTATACATAACTTCTAGCTAAATTGTTTATAGCCTTTTTCAAATAGCTATTTACCCTCTTACATGCCCTATTATCGTTACAACATCTATTTCTATATGCACGCTTATAATATCTTCAATTATATCCATATACCCTTGTCCTATAGCTGTTCCATAGTGTAATGTAAGCCCCTTCTTTTCATACACTGACTTTGGCACTGAAAAAATAAATCTCCTCAAATTTCTTTCATCAGCTGGTTCCATAATTAAAACAATCCCATCCTCATCAAACATATACGCTCGCCCTCCAACTTTACATTCACTATGGCTCAGTATTGCCTTGGTCAGCAAAATTTAAAACATAATAAGTTAAGATACACTCTGCTCTATCATAAAGTGAAACTTTAATTAGCCCTCACCAGTCGACTCTTTATCGGCAAATAGCGGGATAAAAATAAAAAGCATTCATTCTTTTTTGTTAAGAATAAATGCTTTTTAAAAAATCAATTTCTAACTCTAACATCTTTTTTTGACGAGGTTTTACTTTCCTTACGGGAACTCCAGCGTAAATATACCAATCATCTAAACTCTCTTTTACCATACTCATCGCGCCGACTGCCGTACCTTCTCCTACAATTACATTTGGAAAAATAATAGAATTAGCACCAATAATCACATGTTTTTTTTAAATAACTTTTTCTGCTTTCACATTCCTATATTGATTCGGGACGGTTGGCCCCATTAATGTATTTCCACTGAAATCATCAAGTACTGCATATACGATTGTTTTAGCTGAGATGTTTGCAAAATCATGCATTTCAATCCCAACTTCCCCTCCATATAACGCTGTATACGCTGATATGTGCGAATAACTTCCAATTGTGATTTTACCACTTAAAATGCAAAAATCATCAATTCTTACATGATTGCCAACTGATATAGCACTCGGATTATATATACTTGCTTTTTTACTAACCAATACATTTTTCCCAACAGATAAAAATCCAATTTTCTTTAGTTCTTCTTGACTATAAAAACTATTCATCTACCGACACCACCTTCTGCTCTAAACAGATTACAATTTGCTCTACTAGTTCTTTCGTCATCCCTTCCCATAAAGGTAAACTTACGATTCGTTTTGCTATTTTATTCGTTTTTGTTAAATCTGTCGACTTATAGTTTTTAAAAAGAACTTGTTGGTGGCAAGATGGTGAAAAGTATAATCTAGCTTCTATTTTCTGTTTTTTCAGTTCTTCAATTACTTGTATGTTGCGAACTTCTTCTGGACAAATGATAGGCATAAATTGGTGAATAACTGCTTCTGTCTTTTGGACTTTCCACCCTTTTTCATTAACCCAGTATTTTGTAACAACTGTTTATACCATTCAGAAATACGGGTACGTTCTTTTAATTTTTGATCCCACTTTTTTATAGTCGCAATCCCAATAGCTGCTGCGTATTCAGACATTTTACAATTAAACCCCATCATCGTACATTCACGATTTTTATCAAATCCGAAATTCCCCATTCTTTTAATACGTTGTATATCTTCTTCGTTTTTACTATATATGAGCCCTCCTTCACCAATTCCGAACGGCTTTGTTGCATGAAAGCTATATACGATCATTCCACTAAAATCTTGACCGTAATGCATCCCTCCATTCATTAATCCAAATCCCGGCGCCGCATCTACGACAACCGGAATCCCCTTCTTCTCTAATTCTTCATATTCTTCTAAGTTCATCCATGATCCAAAAGTGGCGTACGGGACAACAATCGCAACCTCTTCTTTTAATTCTTCTATCTTATGCAAAAGTACGGTTTTATCCATATACCAATCATCTATTGAAATATCAATAAAGTAAGGTTCCAATCCACACCAAATAGCGGCTAAGGCAGTCGCAGGGAATGTAAAGCTAGGCATGAGAGCATACTTTCCTTTTCTTCTTTTCTTTAGTTGAATAGCCGCCATTAACCCTAACGTTGCGTTTGCTACTGTTGTAACAGCTCCCCTGTTTTGAAAAAATGACGACATAATTGTTTCCTCAAAACGTTGATTTATAGGTCCATAATTCGTATATATGTGAGATGTATCAATTTCCTTCAATTCGTCCAAATACTCACTTACAGGTACAGTTGAAGCACGTAAAAAAGGAATATTCTCCATATCTATCTATTCCTTCCTATCATTTTCGGACAATATAGAGCATATCTGTTTCAGATAATCCAAATTTCCTAGCACTTTTCATTCCTTGTTTTTCCGCTATGTTATATAATTCTACCTTAAATCCTGCATTCATTAATCGTTGAATAAATCCCGATTGATTGTAAATTCTCACATGATCTTCTTGACCAAAAGCTAATTTCCTCAATTGTGGTGTTACAATTAATTCATTCTCTATAATAAAATCTACATTCATTACGATTGGTACTTGAATAATTCCCCATCCATTTGGCTTTAACACTCTATATAACTCTCGCATTGCTTTGTCATCATCAGGAACGTGTTCTAACACATGGCTACATAATATTACATCAAAAGTATTACTATCATATGTAATTCTTGTAACATCAATTTCCTTCATTAATGGATCCTTTGGTTCTAAGTCACCACATACATACGTAATATTTTTATACTCGTTAAACCAATCTCTTAACTTTGCTTCAGGTGCAATATGAAGCATTGTATAGTTTCTATTTAACAAGTCCGTTTCCGTTTCAATGTACGCACGGTACAATCTTTCACGATCCATCGAATTACAAACTGGACATATCCCTGTATCTTTATTCCACATTTCAAATTTATATTTCGGAAAATCATAATGTGCTGGCCAAGGTGAAAATTTTTCAAATTGTTGATTGCAATATTGACAATAACAACATTCTTTCTCGAACATATGAGCAACTAACTTGTTTAAGCCTTTTTTTATCTTTTCATTATAAATTTGATCTAGTTCGCCATTTCTTACTGCATCCTTAACTATAAATCCCGCATTTTCTAAACAATAAGATAAACTCTCTTTATACTCACTTTCGGAGCTTAAAAACCCACTATTATATGCATCTATAATTAATTCAATCCACTCTTCAATTGTCATTAAAATAAAATGCATTTGTTTTTGATTTTGTCCACTATGCTGTCTAAAATAACTAAGAGGTTCATGTATATAAACTACTTTTCCTTTCCTCATCATATCTAGCCAAGTTGCAATGTCATTAATAGCAGAATAAGCCTTTCCTTTAAAATATCCAAACTTCCCGTCAAACAAATTCCGATTAAACAAAACAGTTGTCGGCTCACCAACTACATTTTTCAAGTTTTTTAACATATAATTCCCTAATTCTTTTCCTTCAAAAAGTGTAGTTTCTTTCGCGATTTTCATATTTAATGTTGAAGGTGGTAATATCTCTCCATTCTCATCAATCAGTTCACGATATGACGTCACAAATGAAATATTTTCTAACGTCAAAAAGTATTTCATCATTCTCTCGATCTTTTCATGATGAAATAAATCATCATCTAATAAAAAGTTTATATAGTCCCCATTCGCAAGTTCTACACACTTATTAAAGTTTTCGGCAACTAACGGCGTTTCATTTTTTACATATGTAATACACTCATATTCACGTAAGTACGGTTGAATCATAGCATTGACTTCATTATTTGTACTGTCGTCAGAAATAATAATTTCAATATTTTCATATGTTTGATTCAAAGCGCTGTTGAGTGCTAATTCCAAGTAATAAGGTCTATTGTATGCAGGAATAAGTATACTTACTTTCGGTAAAGAAGAATTATTATTTATATGTTGTTTTTTCTTTTCTATGTTTATTTTCTTCGCTCTAATTTTTTGGTAATAGTCTAATGTATATAATATTGATGATGGAACTATCCTTCTTGCATAATCTAGAAAATTAGTTATCGCTTTGTCTAACTCTTTTTCAGTGGATAAGAAACCATATTGTTCTCCTGCTATAATACTGTGTGAAAAATCTTCTAACCCATCCATCATTTTATTAGATTCATTTAACTGTTGATCTGGATGTAATCGAAAGTAACTAAGTGTCTCTGCTATATATACAGCTTTTCCTTTACTTAATAAAGATAACCATGAAGCTATATCTACGTTACATAAATACCGCCTCTTATCAAAAATCCCAAACGGTTCTTGTAAATCATTTTTACGAAATAAAACTGTTGTCGGTTCTCCAATATAATTTTTTTGATCCACAATTACCTTATTTCCTAATTCTGTTCCCGCTATAATGGTATCCTCTTCAAATAAACGGACAGTCGAATAAATATGTCGTAGCTCTTTCCCTTTATCATCAATGACTTGACGATGAGATGTTACAAGCTTAATTTCATTATCTAAATCATCGAAAAAATACTTCATCATTTTTTCAATTTTATTCACATGAAATACATCATCATCCATTAAAAAATTTATATATTCACCGTTCGCTTCATTAAATAACATTAGCGCATTTTCAAATTGTCCGAGAGTGGATCTATTTTTTATATAAATAATATTTGAATGATCACATAAGTATTTTTGTAACACTTTTTCTGTTTCATCATTCGTGCTGTCATCTCCAACTATAATTTCTATATTAGGGTACGTTTGTTCTAACACACTACATAGCGCCTTTTCAAAGTAACGAGGACGATTATACGTAGGAATTAATACACTTACCAACGGAAGTTGCTCTACCACCTCTTCAGTTCTTTCAATACGAGTTCTCATTTTAACTCTCTCACCTCTTCGCATATTATTTATATACGCGACACAAAAATCACATTACTTTAACTGTATGGAGCCTATATACTTTTATGCAAACATGAAACAAATTATCATACTTTTCGTTCCTGAATAAACATATTTAATAATGCGGACATTTTATTTGCACCTTTTTTATTCATATGATCACTATCATAAAAATCATCGTCACAAAATAATAGCGAATCAAATAGATCTATGATTTGAAAAGAATATTGAGTTTGAAAATCATTTATAACTTTATAAAAATCTTCTTTTAATTTCTTACTACTACAATTGAAATAATGTGAAGTAACAGGGAACACAACAATTAGTGGCTTTATATCATTTTTTAACAGTAAATCTAAATATTTTTTAAAAATCATTTTATTTTCAACTAAAGTATGAGGGTACGACAATTTAGCATGTGAAGTTGCTCTTATTTTCCCGTGTTCTTCAAAAGGAATGTGAAGAGGAGTGGTATTCCACTCAGCATTTATCCAAGGCAGCGTCAATGATTCATCTTTTAGTTCGTCTAATAAAATATATTCAAAATGCAAATTAAAAATAGAAAGAAGTGGTTTCGGAGTATTTAGATGGGAGAATCCATCAGTGGGTAGAGGAGAGTGAACTACAGTATGATGACCATCTTGAAACAATGGATAATATACTTTGTGAATTCTATATGATTCAGATGATAACGACATATCAAAGTAAAACGAGAAATAGGCTATTCCTATTAAACAATATTGAAATGAATGATTGTTTGATAAAAGTTGTGACGCTATTAAATAATCATAGTATAGATCTTGCGATGGAAGTGTTAATTTTATTGACTTTTTTGAGAGAAGCTCCGTACTTATGCCACAATGCGGATAAGACAAACCGGTAGCAAACAATTCATACGTCGGATCACTCTTTGCTTTTTTCATAGAAATGTATAAAGACATAAGATCCGGATTTATTTGATAGATAGAAATTAATTTATCCTTCCATTCATACATGTATTTTGTTAAATTAATAATTTTTGAACTTTGCACGCCCCTATTTATCAAGTCATTTGTAAGTTTTTCTGCGTCCCCTCTCCAAATGACTATATATTGAAAAGAACTTTCTATACGAACAACATCTGAAACGTCCACAACATGAACTATTGTTTTACATTTATTTTTGTCTAACGTATTTCGAATCCTATCCCCTGATAATTCATCACTTAAAACAATGATTTTATATTGCTCCTTCATGTACATCCCCTCCATTATATGTATAATATGAAATTCATTTTTAATTCGTAACAATCATATACACCTGCAATCTAACAAAAAAATAGCTCCACCATTAGGCGTAGCTATTTTTACAATTATTGCTTATTCAAATTATATTCCTTTATCTAACTCATAAAGTTTACGATACTTTTCATTTTCTTTCAGAAGTTGTTTATGACTACCTTGCATGACAATTTGGCCACGATCAAGGAATATAACTTCGTCTACATGTTCTATTCCTACAAGATGGTGCGTAATCCAAATAACCGTCTTTTCTTCCGTTGCAGAAAACATTGTTTCAATTAAAGACAATTCTGTTTTTGGATCTAAACCGATAGTCGGTTCATCAAGTACAATAATTGGTGTTTCTTGCATAAGAGTTCTAGCAAAAGCAACCCTTTGTCTTTCCCCACCAGAAAACCGCTTTCCCATTTCATGCATTTTTGTTTGTAATCCGGCTGGAAGAGAAGTAACATGTGAAGCTAATTGTGCTTTCTCTAAAGCTTTCCATATCTCTTCATCCGTCGCCTCTGGTTTGCCAATTCGTACATTATTTCCAATTGTCGTATCAAACAAATGCGGCTTTTGATTTAATACAGAAATATATTTAGATAAAAGATTCGTATGGGCTCGTTCACCATTTAGTACAACTTGGCCATTTACTGGGCTTAACGCCCCTGTTAACAATTTTAGTAAAGTAGATTTCCCTGTCCCACTTCTCCCTAAAATAGCAATTTTCTTCCCTGCTTTTATTTGTAATGATACATCTTTTAATACAATCTCATTACTATCTGGATAACTATACGATACGTGATTCAGTTCAATATCTACATGTTTTGGTTCAATATAATCTTTCTCTCCATGCAAATCCGTTTCATCATGTAAAACACTATCACTTTCTACGCCATTAAGACGATGGGTAGATTCTACATACGACGGTATTCGATCGATGGCATCTGCAATAGGAATAAGCGCGTTCGTTACAGATAAAGTCATTAATACGAAAGCTGCGATAACTGTAGGAGCAATTTGTTCACTTGCCGCTTCATTCCCAGTCCATATGATCATCGAAATAACTACAATACCTACTACTAATTGAATGATACTGTCCCGAATATGATACCAGCGTTTCACTCTCTTTTCGATTTTTAACAACTGATCATTTTGTTTTACATACTCATTAATAAATTCATCTTTACGACCACTTGCTTGCCAATCAGATAATCCAAAAACAGCATCTGTCAGTTGTTGATACAAACGGTTTCTTCCTTGCTTTAAAGTAACATGATGTTTCTTCATCAAAAGTAATGATACAAATGGAAGAAGAAAAACGATAATAGCTAACATACAACCTACAATAAGTGCAAAAACAAAATCAAATGCACCGATAACAAGTACGAAGATACTATAAACAACTAGCGCTAATATGCTAGGAAATATTGTACGTAAATATAGGTTTTGCAAATGCTCTATATCTTCGGATAACACTCCTAACATATCACCCGTTTGAAATCGAGAACGGAAAAATAACGCCTGTGGTTCTACTATTCTATATAGCCTCGTTCTCATTTTTTCTAATATACGTAGTACGACATCATGTCCGACTAAGCGCTCTATATAATGAAATACAGCTTGCCCTATACTAAACGCTCTTGTTGCAACAATAGGAACATATACAGCCATTACATTTTCTGGTCTAAGGGCAGATTTTGAGATCAAATAACCTGAAATAAAAAGTAACATCGCTCCTGAACTAACTCCAAGAAGACCAAGGAAAATAGTTAAAGTCATTCTACCTTTATTTTGTTTTATATAAGGTTTAACCCAGTTACTCATTTCTCTCCCCTCTCTTCCCTATGAAAATGTAATGTCTCATTCTCTAAAAGTTCTTCATACGTCCCACTTTCTTTCATTTCCCCTTTATTTAAAATAAGAATATGGTCCATTTGTTTCATCCAATGTAGACGGTGGGTTGCTAAAAATACTAACTTTCCATTAAATAGACGTAACATCGCTTGCTTTATTTCAAATTCGGTTTCAATATCAAGATGTGCCGTAGGCTCATCTAATAAAATGATTGGTTTTTTACTTAAAAGCGCACGCGCCATAGCAACACGCTGTTCTTGTCCGCCACTTAGCATACGTCCACCTTCTCCAATTCTTTCGTGCATCCCATTTGGAAGTGATGTAACGAGTGAACGAAGGCCGACTTCATTAATAACTCTTTCAACTTCTTCATCTGTTGCATTTGTTTCATAAAAACGAATGTTATCCTTTAATGAAAGCGGAAAAATATAAGGTTGCTGCGGAATATAAGCGATATTTTTTTGCCAATCTTCACGAGTAGATCCATCAACTTCTACACCATTTACTAACATCTTTCCACTCGAAGGAGATAAAAAACCTGCTAATACGTCGATTAACGTCGATTTGCCTGCACCACTTTCACCAATAACACCAATAGCACCGTTACCTTCCCAAGTAAAATTAATTCCTTCTAATATAGCCTTTTCAGATTCAGTATTATTAACTTTGATGTCTTGTAATTTCAAGCTACTAGAGGCATTCCATACTATATCTTCATTTAAATCTTTCTTTTGTATTCCTTGTTGTTGTTGCAAAATCTCTTCTATTTGCTCCATCGCAATTTGTCCATCTAATGTTGCATGATAATTTGCTCCCACTTGTTTAATCGGCAGAAAATATTCCGGAGCTAAAATCAAAATTGTAAGGGCTGGTAATAGTATAATCGTTCCATCTATTAAACGTATCCCTAATCCAACTGCCACAAACGCGATTGATAAACTCGTAAAGAAATCTAATGCAAAAGAAGAAAGAAAAGCAACTCGCAAAGTACGCATCGTTGCTTTTCTATACCTTTTACTTACTTTTTCAATCTTTCCTTCGTGCTGTTCACTTTTCCCTAAATACTTTAATGTTTCTAAACCTTTTAACGTATCTACAAAATGGTTCGAAAGTACACGATATATCTCGTACTGACTATCTGCCATTTTTTGCGCTGCTAATCCGAGAAGAATCATAAATATGATCACGATAGGAATCGTTACAACTAAAATGATTCCAGACTCAATATCTAGCGTAAAAACGTATAATACAATTAGACCTGGAACGATGCTACTTCTAATCATTTTAGGAATCGTTAATTCAATATATGTTTTAAATTTCTCAATCCCTTCAATTGATAAGGTAACCAGATGACCAGTTCCAACAGTTTGAACATACCTTGGACCTAATGTGAAATATGCCTCTATTAGTTGTTTTCTTAGTAACGACCCTGTTTTTTCAGCAAAACGTTCCACTAATATTTGTGATGTTCGAACTACTATGTGACGCGCTGCAAACGCGATACCAAAATAAACAATTTCACTTAATATTGTTTGTACTGTCTCTCCATGAAATAAAAACGTAATAGCTCGTGCTAAAAAGATTGTTTGCGCAATAATACTAAAAGCTTCTAAAATACTAATAATCGTTAACGCTACATATAAAATACGGCTACCGGGATAAGACGGAAGTCCTCTTTTTCTTTTCATTAGTACTCCAAATCGTTTTCTGACTTAACAGGTTGTCTAAATACATAATAACTCCATATTTGACTTCCGATAACGAAAGGCAAAATAGCAATCGCAAAGTAAGTCATAAGTTTTAATGCATAAGCTCCTGATGCTGCGTTGTAAATTGTCAAATCATTCATTGCTCCTAAAGAGCTAATCATAACACGTGGGAACATACCGATAAATACACTCGCACTTAGTAAAATGATTGTTAAACTCGTCATAAAGAAAGCCCAACCATCTCTTCTTCTTTTATTTAATAAAGTGGACACTAATAGTGCTACAAAAGCTCCGATTGGCACCATAATCCATTCTGTTCCATGAGCAGTGAAAATGTCGGTTTTCCATAACCCCACACCAGCAAAAACAAGAAGTGTAATTAATGAAAATGGTGCAATTTTTATTGCAGCAATTCGTGCACGTTCTCTCAATTTACCAGTTGTACGTATCGTAAGAAATTGTAATCCGTGAACAATACATAGTAGGAGAAACATTACTCCTCCAAGTAACGCAAATGGATGAAGTAATTGCAAGAATCCACCTACAACATTTTTACTCTCATCAATAGGTACACCTACCATAAAGTTTGCAATCGCAACTCCCCAAAGGATAGGAGGTAACATACTTCCAATAAACATCCCCCAATCCCATGCACTCTTCCACTTATGATTATCTATTTTCGCACGAAATTTAAAGGAAACACCTCGTAAAATTAAAGCAAGAAGCATAAATACAAACGGAATATAAAAACCACTAAATAAAGTTGCATACCAGTGCGGAAATGCCGCAAACATGGCTCCGCCAGCACAAACAAGCCATACTTCATTCGCGTGCCAGAACGGTCCTATTGTATTTAAGTAAACTCGTTTTTCAAAATCATTCTTTCCTAAAAACCTCGAAACCATTCCTACACCAAAATCGAAACCTTCCAGTACGAAGAATCCAACAAATAAGATTGCAATAACTAAAAACCACAACTCATTAAGAGATAACATACTCTTCCTCCTTATCAAATGGATCATGGCTTTGATAATCCTTTTTCATTTTCTTATTCGTGTGGCCCTTAATGGTACGAACAAATAAGTACACACAAATTCCACCCATAATTAAATACATTGATGTGAATGAAATAAGTGAGAATAATACTTCACCGAATGTTACATTTGGTGATACAGCATCTTCTGTTTTCATTACACCAAATACTACCCAAGGTTGACGACCCATTTCAGTCATAATCCACCCTACTGTATTACCGATGAATGGAAGAGAAATTGCATACACCATTAATTTTAAATACCACGTTTTTTCAGCTAAACGATCTTTTCTTGATAAGAACCATCCGTAAGCTCCTAGAAGAAGCATGAATGTTCCACTCATTACCATCGCTCTAAAACTCCAAAACATTGTATGCACTGGAGGAATATAATCTCCAGGTCCATATTTTTCTTCATATTGTTTTTGAATTTGATTCATCCCTTCAACTTGACCGCTAAACTTATCATACGATAATAGACTTAGCATATAAGGGATTTGAATTTCAAACGAATTTTCTTTCTTCTCTGTATCAATTTTCGAAAATACTGTAAATGGTGCTGGATCCTCACTTGTATTCCATAGCGCTTCAGCTGCCGCCATCTTCATTGGATGTGTCTTAATTAATTGTTGCGCTTGTGCATGACCGAAGAATAATACAAGCGCCGTTGTAATTGTTCCAACAATGATAGAAATTCGGAAAGATTTTTTAAATACTACAGTTTCTTGTCCTTTTGTAATTTTCCATGCACTTACACCAGCAATAAAGAATGCACCTGTTGCAATTGCCGCTGTAATTGTATGCGGGAATTGTACCCATAATTGTGGGTTTTGAATAATGGCTAAGAAATCATTCATTTGCGCACGACCATCCGCTGCCATTTCATACCCGACAGGTGACTGCATAAATGCACTTGCAGTTAAAATCCAGAATGCTGATAACATCGTTCCAATTGAAAGGAGCCAAATACACATTAAGTGAATTCGCTTCGGTAATTTATCCTCACCGAATACCCATAAACCTAGGAATGTAGACTCAATGAAAAATGCCAGTAATCCTTCAATTGCAAGTGATGGACCAAATACATCACCTACAAAACGTGAATACGTTGACCAGTTCATACCAAACTGAAATTCTTGTAAAATACCTGTTACTACACCTACTGCAAAGTTAATAAGGAATAATTGCGTCCAAAACTTTGCCATTTTCTTATATACTTCTTGCCCTTTTACCACATACAACGTTTGCATGATCGCAATAATAAAAGCTAAACCAATTGACAGCGGAACAAAAAAGTAATGGAAAATCGTTGTTGATGCGAACTGTATTCGTGCCAATTCGAGCGTTTCCATACTAAAATCACTTCCTTCATAGTTTTTATAATAAAAGTTAATTGAGCAATCTTATCAAACTCAATTATTAAGAAATACGAAAAGACAAAAACATTTTGTATGTATTGTCGAAAAATATGAAGTTTCAGTTTTTCAAACTATTGTAATGCTATTTTTTACCTTTTCACTATTTCTGTAGTGTTTTATTCGTTAATCGAATTGTATAATATACCTGCATAGTAAATTCAGGTTATTTTTGACGTATTGTTGACATCATTTTGTCTGAAATATGTCTTTTGTCATTTTTTTGAAGCAGATTTTTCTCATTAGCAAAATGTGTTTTTTCAATATACGGCTTACTTTATATCTATAAAACAATCGTTTTTTTCTTCATATACTTGACTTCCACCAAAAAAAATGTCCTCGAAACCACCCTCGATAAATACTTGTTTTTTGTCAAGAGAAAAATGTATTTTCAAAATTCAAACTCAAAATAATGTTATTCAAAAATAGAAAATAACTTCCCTCTTCCTCGACTAAAAGTTCATTTTTTTGTCATTTTTCCAGAACAAGTAAAAAAACTGAGAGTCGATTAAACTCTCAGTTTTTTTATTTATTTTGCTGTATGTTTTCTAACGGCTGGTAAAATTTCAGTAGCAATTAATTCAATATTTTTCTCAATTTTATCAAATGGTACACCGCCAAAATCAATTTGTGCCATAAAGCGTTGTTGGCCAAACAATTCATATTGGTAAAGCATTTTCTCAATGATTTGTTGTGGGCTACCAACCATTAAAGCATCACGGTAATCTATTGCATTTGTAAATTGCTGTTTCGGATACCCACCACCGCGCAGTGTAAGCATACCAGCATTAATGTGAGGGTAATATTCACTAAGTGCATCTTGCGAATTTTTTGCCGTATAAAATAAACTCGTTGTCGCAACTGGTAAACTAGCTGTATCAAATCCACTTTGTACAGCAGCCTCGCGGTAAGCATCTACTGACACTTTAAAGTTAATTGCTGGACCACCAAGTGTTGTTATCATCATTGGTACACCCGCGCGTCCCGCTTTAATTGCACTAGCTGGTGGACCTCCAACCGCACGCCAAATTGGTAAGTTATTATTTTTCGCTCTCGGAATAACCGATGCATGTGCGAGCGGTGCTCTGAACTGTCCATTCCATGTTACATGTTCCTCGTTATTAATTTTTAATAAAAGATCCATCTTCTCTTCGAATAATTCTTCATAATCATTCACGTCATAACCAAGTAAACTATATCCCCCAATACGAGATCCACGACCAGCCACAATTTCTGCACGTCCATTAGAAATCAAGTCAATTGTAGCGAAATCCTCATATACTCGAACTGGGTCAGATGTACTTAATATCGTTGCTGAACTTGCAATTTTTATATTTTTCGTAGCTTGTGCAATAGCTCCTAAAATAACTGTATGAGCTTGTGTTGTAAAATGCGTTTGATGACTTTCACCGACAGCAAACACATCAAGCCCTGCCTCATCTGCTAACTTAGCTGTTTCAATTAGTTCGTGAATTCTTTTCTCTGGCGTAATTTTCTCCCCATTATGTGGATTTAAAACATGATCACCAATTGAATATAATCCAAACTCAATTCCTTTTCTTATATCTATACGGTATTTTTCCATAGTTACTCTCCCCTTTAATAAAGTAGTATTCGTTTTTTTCTAAAAACGTTGTAAGTCAGGTATATCTCCGTATTACCTACCCCTTCACTTGATTAGTCAATTGATAGCATAAAAAAAATTACTCTTGCGGTAATTCTTTTTTTTCACTATGCTTATGAACTTTCGTCATTATCTCGTATAATATTTTCTGCTCTTCTTCATTTAATACATCATCAAAAAACGAAGATTGAAATGCAAGTTGCTCTGGCAATGCTTTCTCTAAGGCCGATTCCCCTTGCTCTGTAAGACTAATTGTTTTCGTTTTCCAATCTTGTTTTCGTACAATATATCCTTCTTTCTCAAGACGAGTTAACATTCGAGAAATACCACCTTGTGTAACAGTTACCTTTTCAGCTAACTCCATTTGTGTTAGTGGTTGATACGTACGTATTTGCAAAAGCACATCAAATTGAGCTGTCGTTAAATCAAAACGTTTTAAAAACTCATTTGACATTTGATTACTTTGGTTCGTAAATCGTATTAAACGTAACCATATTAATGATCCTATCGTATTATCACGCATGTTTTGTCACTTCCTAGCGTTCATCTTACTATCACTTTACTACGCAAGTGATAAAAAAGCAAGAAAAAATGTAATAAATATATCGATAGAGTATTGCATAAATAATGATAAGTAAGAATTCATATAAACATGAATTCTTGCTTATCATTATTCTTAACTTTTCATTTCATTCCTTTTCTTATTTTTTTATATGCAACAAAATTTCATCGTGAAATGTGTAAAATCTCATATACTGTAACACCTTTATTCACTGCAATTTCAGGCTTCTCTTCATAAAAATTAAACCTACTATACCCCCATTTATCCGGATTATAAACGATTACATTCCCTAAACACTTTTCGTTGTTTTGTACATTTTCATTCATCGTTTTTAATTGAGTCCCAATCAGTGTTTTACTTTGAGAAATACTTCCTGCATATTCAACAACATATCTACTTTTCTTAAATCCATCACTTAGATTAACCACTAATGGAACACCTATATTTATTTGTTGCCATCCAAAAGATTGTAAAATGTTATCGTAATACCCTTCAAAGATAAATTTATTCATCCCTTCATGACCATTCCAAATATATAAAGGTGCATAGCAGTTATAAAAATTCCCGTCTTTCTCCGTTTCCGTAATTAAATAAGCTTTAAAATTTAGTGCTTGGAAACCATCAGTTTTATAACCATTATCCTTTACCCTTTTCTTAATAATTTCCATGTCATAATCCTTTGGCAAAATGACCTTATATTGCATTCCAATCATGTTTATCACTCGCTTTCAATCTTATATACATTATGATAAATCGATAAGTAGCTAACGTAAAATAGGTATAAATTATGTTTGGTATCATTTATAATGATAGTGCATAAGGGGCTGAGATATATGGAAATAAATGATCTTATTATATTCAAAACTGTAGCCAGTGAGGGTTCTATTAGTAAAGCTGCTAAAGAGTTAGGTTATGTTCAACCGAACGTAACTGAGCGAATCAAAAAATTAGAACAAGAATTAGAAACGCCTTTACTACATAGAGATAACAAAGGCGTTTCCTTATTACCTTCTGGTGACATTTTATTAGATTACACGAATCAAATATTAACTCTATTAGAAGAAGCGAAAGATAAAATTAAAACAAGTGGGTCTTCTTATATAATCGCGACGTCACAATCGATTTTGACTAATTATTTAAGTAAGCGTATTAAAGAAAATTTCATGAATTATCAAATATATGTAGAAAATAGTAGTCATTTGCCAAAATTACTGCAGCAACAAAAAGTTGATATGGTCATCACTTATGAGGATGATTCTGGTGCAGGTTTTAAAAAAGTATTTACTACTTCAATTTCTATAGGCTTACTAAAAGATCAAGAAAAATGTATCATTGACTATTCAAAGGAACTCTTCTTCGTTAGTAATGACAAAAAGTGTCCTTTTAGAAATAAGACGATACAATTTCTAAAAGAAAATAATTTATCTCAGCGTCAACTTCAACAATTAGATTCTTATTCGCTTATGGAAGAGTTTATTCAGGACGGAAAAGGGATAGCCTTTTTGCCGATTAAAAATGATAAATTGGTACCAATTGAAGATGTTCCAGTTGAGAAATTAGCTGTTCATTTTTTTACAAATCAAAACTCCTTCAAACAAATCCCTGATGAACTATTTGGTTAATAAAAATCCCTCCTTTATGAATCTAAAAGAGGGATTTTCATATTCTATACAATTGATTTTTCACACATTTTGCTCCACTTCTGCACTTTTCTCCTTCTTATTCCGTTTCATATTCTTCAGTCCCTTAACCGTGCCAACTAATCCTTTCGGGAAAACTAGCAATACGATAATGTACAATAAACCAAGAATAATCGTCCATCGTTCAAAGATCGGATACTCTGTAGCTAGTTCTGATAAATAATATTTTAGGGATTCAATAATTCCAGCTCCTGCAATTGCTCCAATTAACGTTCCAACCCCACCAATCATCGTCATCAATAATGCATTTAATGTCATTTCAATTGAAAATACAGTCGTATTAACAAAACGCAATGTGATCACAAATAAACCACCGCTAATCGCAGCTACTACTCCTGCAACAATGCTAGCAATAATTTTATAATGAAGCACTTTATATCCTAGTGCTTCAACACGTTGCTCATTTTGTGAAATTGCTTTTAATACTTTTCCAATAGAAGATTTGGTGAAAAGACGTAAGAGAACAAAAATGATAAGTAAACATATAAGTGTTACATAATAAAACGTAAAACGATCACGGAATACGTCTGGTACACCAAATGTAAAACCATCTCCTCCGTGAGTGAGCCCACGCCATTTTTCAGCAAGGACGAAAAACAACTGTGAAATAGCAAGTGTTAACATTGCATAAAAATGACTTTTCAATCGTAAAGAAAGCAAACCAATTATATAACTAACGATTGCTGAAACGATAATTGCAGCTACTATTCCAATTAAAAAGTTCGTTATTGATACGCCTTGTCGATCAAATAAAAGCGCTACCCCATATGCTCCTATCCCAAAGAACATACAATGACCGAACGATACAATTCCTGTATACCCAAGCAATACATCAAAACTCATTGCAAAAATAGCAAAGATAAAGATTTGAGCGAACAAAATTAACAGGCTCCGTGAATCATTTACGAACGGAAATACACTTAAACAAATGAGCATACATACTCCGAAGTATACTTTAATTCGGTCCGATGTGTTGTTCACCATTTCACCCCTTTTCACCAACAAGTCCAGTTGGCTTCACTATTAAGAAAAATAGTAACATTAACATATTAATTGCAAGTGATAAATCTGGTATAAAATACGCTGTAAAAGCACCAGCTAATCCGACAATTAAAGAAGCAATAGCTGAACCTTGTACGCTTCCTAATCCACCGATAATTACTACTATAAAAGCTAAAATTGCATACTGCATGCCCATCTCGGCGAAAATAACGCCCGAATACGGTGCTAATAAGAATCCTCCCAAAGCTGCCATCCCTGCTCCTAATAAAAAGACGAAAGAAAATATCGCTTTTACATTAATACCAAGCGCTTGAACCATTTCTTTATCCATTACACCTGCACGGATCATAAGACCTATCTTCGTCTTTTTGAGTAATAGTAGTAGTGTGATGTAAATAATTATCCCAATCAAAATAACAAATAGACGATATTTAATTAATATAATACCTCCGAATGTAAAACTTCCTTGTAACCATAACGGTAATTTTGCACTAATAGGGTTTGGCCCCCATGCCCATCAACTTAAGAACAAAAATAAAATGAACTTTCGTTCAAAGCAACTAAAAAACTCGTAATGTACTTTTGGTATTGAAAAGTACACACACCAAATAAACTCT
>NZ_JBPWAP010000057.1:0-33140 GCF_051776705.1 Bacillus cereus group sp. BceL291
GGTCGGCAACACTCTATCTACAAATTTAAGTATCTCATAAAAATAGATACTCTTGGGTTTATAGGTACATCCCGTCCCTAAAAAACCTAACTTAATCATACGAGGAGGTGGAAACCTCATAAGAGGTAACCACGCCTTTTGTAAAAGTTATATATGAATGATTAGCGACGGCTAATAATATCGTGACCGTTGCGTAAGTAAGTGCTACGAGAATTTTTCAAGCTTGCAATGCGCTCTTCAGCTAGACGATCTGCCGCTACATAAGTTGCTATGCCATCGCGTTTTGAAATTTCGATTACTTTTGCAATTGTGTCATAAATAGACTCAACACGTTTTAGTGCACGTTCTCTATTGTATCCATATAATTCGTCTGCTACGTTAATTACGCCACCTGCATTAATTACATAATCTGGTGCGTATACAATACCCATTTCATGAATGATGTCACCGTGACGATTTTCTTTTAATTGGTTATTTGCAGAACCTGCGATTACTTTTGCTTTAAGTTGTGGAATAGTTTCATCATTAACTGTTGCGCCTAATGCACATGGTGCGTAAATATCGCATTCAACACCGTAAATTTCATTTGGTTCAACTGCTGATGCACCGAATTCTTCTACAGCACGTTGTACAGCTTCTTTATTAATATCTGTAACGATTAATTTTGCTCCTTCAGCGTGTAAATGTTTGCATAGGTGATATGCTACGTTACCAACGCCTTGAACAGCAATTACTTTTCCTTCTAAATTGTCAGTACCGAAAGCTTCTTTTGCAGCTGCTTTCATACCACGGTAAACACCGTATGCAGTTACTGGAGATGGGTTACCAGAAGAACCGAATGATGGTGAGATACCTGTTACAAAGTCAGTTTCTTCATGGATAATATCCATATCATCTACTGTTGTACCAACATCTTCAGCTGTAATGTAACGTCCGTTTAGTCCTTGGATATAACGTCCTAGTGCACGGAACATTGCTTCGCTCTTATCTTTACGAGGATCACCGATAATTACTGTTTTCGCACCACCTAAGTTTAAACCAGCTGCTGCGTTTTTGTATGTCATCCCTTTTGCAAGACGCAATGCATCTTCAATCGCCGCTTCTTCAGAATCATATGTCCACATTCTTGTTCCACCAAGAGCCGGTCCAAGTGTTGTATCATGAATTGCAATAATTGCTTTTAAACCAGATTCTTTATCTTGACAAAATACTACTTGCTCATAATCATATTTTTCTAAGTATTCGAAGATTTCTAATGTCATTGTCGTTTCCCCCTAATGTTTTACCCTTTTTGGTTTATTTTGAAGCAGTCGCAACTGCCAATGCTAATGAATATACTTTTGTTTCTGCTGAATCAGCACGAGATGTTAAAACAATCGGTGCTTTTGCGCCAGCAATCATTGCTCCTACTTTTGCATCCGCAAAGTATACGAGTGATTTATATAGCACATTTCCAGCTTCAATCGTTGGGACGAGTAAAATATCTGCCTTACCTGCTACATCACTTACTATGCCTTTATGCTCTGCTGCAATTTGTGATACTGCATTATCTAAAGCAAGTGGTCCATCAACGATACAATCTTTAATTTGTCCGCGGCGATTCATTTGTGTTAACATCGCTGCATCAATTGTCGCCTGCATCGCTGGATTCACAACTTCTACTGCTGCGATTGGTGCCACTTTTGGCAAGTCGATTCCTATTGCCTGGGCAACTTCTACAGTATTTTGTATAATAGCAGCTTTTTGTGTTACGTCAGGTGCGATGTTCATCGCTGCATCTGTAACGAAAATAAGACGGTCGTAATTTTGAACTTCAAATGCTGCTACATGTGAAAGTACGCTACCTTTACGTAGGCCCCACTCTTTGTTTAACACAGCCTTCAAAATATTCGCTGTTGGGATGTTCCCCTTCATAAGCACATCTGCTTCACCATTTCTCACAGCTTTAACAGAAAGTTCTGCAGCTTCAGCACTAGACATTGCTGCAATCACTTCAACATGTTCTGAAGTTTGTAAACCATGTTCTTGTAGCATCCCCATTATTTTTTCTTGATTTCCATATAGACGAAATTGAGCTAGCTGTAATTTAATTGCTTTCGCTACAGCTTCAATTACTTCATGATCTTCAGCTACTGCTACAGCCACAGTTTTTTTAGGCTTTCCTGCTGCTTGATCAATTAAGTATTCTAACTTCATATTTTGTAATCAACCCTTTCCGTCGTCCCTCGTCTATTTATAAAGCAAATACCGTGCCAACTTTTAAAAGTGGTCTTACCAATAATGAAAACGCATTCAAAATGCAGTAAAATCAATACTTTAGAAAATAACGAAAGATTCTGTCTTATTTTGTCGCTTTTTGTATACCATGCAATAAATTGCATGGTACGCAATTTATTGCATGCTATTTTTTGCATGGTCATACTTTTCTAGCTTGTAATATAAATTTCGAACGGAAATTCCTAACGCTTTTGCAGTTTGTGTTTTATTCCCATCAAATCTCTCCAAATATTCATAAATAATATTCCCTTCAAACTCTGTCACTAAATGTTCAAGTGGCTTTTCTTCTAATTCAGGTAATAAATGAGATTGCTTTGACTCCACCTGCTCTTCGTTATGTAATGGCGGTAAATGGTGTACATCAATATAGGTCTCGTTATAATTCATAAAGATAATAGCTCTCCCCAAAATATTTTCAAGTTCCCTCACATTTCCTGGCCATTCGTATGATTGTAAATATAAAACGGCTGAATCAGTGAGCCCTTCTACATTACGACCGTAATCTTGATTAATTTTTTGAATCAATCTGTCCGCAATTGTCGGTATATCTCCTTTACGTTGACGAAGAGATGGAATTTGAATTGGAATTTTATTTAATCGATAATATAAATCCTCCCTAAACTTCCCTTCTAGAATAGCCTTTTCTAAATTCACATGTGTCGCTGCAATTACTCGAACATTAATAGGTATCGCTTTCGTTCCACCAACTTTTACAATTTCTTTTTCCTGCAATACACGAAGGAGTTTCGCTTGTGTATTTGCAGACAACTCCCCTATTTCATCTAAAAAAATACTACCGTTATTCGCTTCCTCAAAGAACCCACGTTTCCCGCCTCTTTTCGCTCCAGAAAACGCCCCTTCCTCATAACCAAATAATTCACTTTCTAACAACGTCTCCGAAATGGCCGCACAGTTTACACGGACGAACTTATTGTATTTTCGATTACTTCCATTATGGATTGCATGTGCAAACAATTCTTTACCAGTCCCAGATTCCCCGCGTAACAGTACTGTTGCTGGTGTATTCGCTCCTAGCTTCGCCTGTTCGATAGCTGCCGTTGTTTCATCTGAATTTCCGACAATATCATCAAATGAATATTTTGCTTCTAATGTACGAATAATTTGCCTTGCTCTATTCAATTCATTTGTTAATTTTTGAATTTCCGACACGTCACGGATAACACCGACGCTTCCTTTCAATATTCCATCCACAATAACTGGTGCTACGTTTACAATTACATCTCGCTTTTTTTGCCCAATCTTCATATGTATTCCGCGCACCGCACGACGCGTTCGAAGTACTTTCATATGCATACTTTCGCCTTCTACAATATCAGTTGTAGCAGGCTTCCCAATAATATCTTCTTCTGTTAAACCCGTTAATTTCGTATATGCTGGGTTAATGACTAAACCTCTTCCTTTTTCATCCACAACCGAAATCGCTTCTTCAGATGAGTTAATAATTGCCTCTAATAGTGTTTGAATTTCTTTTAAGTCTGTAACTTCTTCCGCAAGATCTACAACTTCTGTTATATCTTTAAAAATTGCAAATGCCCCTTGTACCTCTCCTCCTTCTTTTAATATTGGAATACGCGTTGTAATAATTTTCTTTCCATTCTCTAATGTCAGTTCATAATTTACTTCTATTTGTTTCGTACGTATAATGCGAAGTAATTTACTAGTTGGAATGACTTCTAAAATATACTTTCCTATCGCCTCTTCTTTTTTATATCCGATAATACGCTCTGCACTTTTATTAAAAAGACGAACTTGTCCCTCTCGATCAATTACAATCATGCCGTCATGTGTAGAATTTAAAATTAATTCTCCTTGTTGCGTCTGTTCCTCTAACCGCCCAATTAGCCCTTCCTTCTCATGCGCTAATCCTGTAACAATTTTTGCGATATCACCTGGTATAAGAAGAGTGTCTTTTTTCTTTTTTTCTAATAAAACTTTATGTACATCATCTTCACCTGTCATATCAAATATTACATCGATATGCATAGAAAGAAATGGAGTTACACTTTCTCCAATTGCAATCCCGTATTCCTTAGCAATTTGTAGTCCTTTTGCCAACGGATTTATATCAATAATCCCTATAATTTGAAATATATTCGAACTTTGTAACAGATTCAGCAGCGCGCTCCCGCCTTCACCTGCACCAACAATTAATACTTTTTGTTTCATATATTACACTTCCTCTCGAAGTAACTCTGCAAATTTTTTCACACCCTTATCTTACTCGTTCAGCACCCTCTTGACAAACCCCCTTTCCGTATAACATCATTAAAATATACGAAATAATCTGAAAAGGAGCGTTATGTATGCAGCGTTACGTTGCTCTACTATTAGCACTTATCCCTATTTCATTAGCTGTGTTTGGTATAAAGTTAATGAGAGATACTGTATTCGGGATTCTATTTCCACCAATTTCCATACTGTGGTTACAATTTTTAATCGGCGCTCTCTGCTTCGCGCTCGGGTTTTATATCTTTGGTAGCTTCGTCTTGCACCGAGATCGCAAACGAAATAAAGTACAAGCTCGCTTTAGAAGATAGGAATGCCCCACTATTTATAAATAAAAAAATGAGACCGTTACACGCGGTCTCATTTTTTTATTGGCAATAACGTTCTTGCCGTTTCAGGGTAATCAGTAATAATCGCCGATATATTCATATCAAAATATTTACGCATAAGCGTTTCTTCATTAATTGTATAAGGGCGAACTTCTACACCACTTTCCATCGTTAGTTCGGCAATAGCATCTTGAAGATAACGATAATTCGGATGTACTGCTGTAGCCCCCATTTTTTTCGCGTATGCCCACGGACTATGCAAACCTTCGCGATATAAAATTGCTGTTTGAATATCAGGAGCCATCATATGGCACCGTTTCATACTGTAGTGATTAAACGAAGAAAATATAACACGATCCTCTAGACTAAATTTCCGTACAAGCGTTATAACTTCTTCCTCTAAACCTCTGTATGGAATTTTATTATTTTTAAGTTCAATATTAAGTAGCAAACTCGTTTGTTCAAGCCATTCTAATACCTCTTCTAAAAGTGGTATTTTACAAAAACCTACTTTATCACCAAATTTATAACTTGCATCTAACTTGCATAAGTCCTCATATACATAATTGCGAACCGCACCTTTTCCATTTGTTGTCCGGTCCACCGTTTCATCGTGAATGACGACAACTTTTCCATCTTTCGTTAATTGAACATCAAGTTCAATTCCATCCGCTCTAAAAGACTCAGCTGCTTCAAATGAAATCATTGTATTTTCTGGGTACGTTCCAGCCGCACCACGATGTGCAAATATAAGAGTCATCCTCACTCCCCCAATCTTATGCTATACTATACGAAAAAGGAGGTACTTCTATGAGACCATTACAAATCTCTCCAGATACTGCAGTCCGCTTATCAAAAGCACTAGGTGTTCCACTTGAACAACTCATGCATATGCCGCAGCACATTTTAATTCAAAAACTAGTTGAATTAGAAAAACAAAATAAAGACGAAGAATAATACAGTCCTGTTTTGCAGGACTTTTTATTATTTTCTATTATATCACGGATGCCTTTCCTACTAAAATCCTTTAACAGATGTACTACGATGTGATTTAGCCGTTCCTTCATCATTTAATAATGAATCACATCTTTTCTTTTTTGTTACACGTCATAAAGAAAGCAGACCATTTATTTATAAGTCCCCATTGCGTCCTAAAAACACGATCATAAAAAAACTAGAAGCCCTTTATATTGTTTTTTATTGAACGTGCGGAGCATCCCCTGATTCGTATAGTTCTTTCGCTTTTTCCTCCCCGAATGTAGTTAAAATATAATGTTGCTCTTCTAACGCATCCATTGCTCTAGTTGCTTTACAAACGCTATCTTCTTGAGCATCCGAGAAATAATTGTGATCTTCTACAATTTTACTAAAATCTTTTTTCGCCCATCTATCAGCAATTGCTAAAAGTTCATTTTTCTTCGCAAAGCTACTCTTATTTATAATTTCTTTTAATTTTTTAGCATTACTTTGAATCATTGGGATAGAGCTCGATTTTCGTTCTGCCACCACTTTTTGATGAGTCATGCGATGCATCGCTGTAATGACTTCGCTTTCAGTAGAATTTTCAGTAACATACACATCAACAAAGACCCCATCTACCTCTCTACCTACTATTGTTTGGTCTTCTTTTTTATCTATTTGAGCGCTCACTTCTTTATCTACGGGATTATCTGCAAGTTCTAACATTCCAAATGTAACTGCAATAGCAAGAACTCCCATAGCTGCTACTATTCCTAGCCAAGTTGAAATTTTATTTTCCATTCCCCTTCTCCCTATCTATATCTATTTTATTGCCTTATAAAAAACTCACTTACATGTAATATTACTAAAAATAGGTTTTATTTTCCATACTATCAAATAATCTCTTTTTCTCAACAAAATAAAAAGACCAACGAATTATAACATTCATTGGTCTTTAAATAAAAAGTTCATTGGTTTTAAATTTGATATCGAGTATCAATTTCAAGAATTATTAAGCTTTACTAAAGCTTAAATCCCTTACTACTTTTACTCTCAACTAGCTTTATGTTCAAGTCTCAGCTTATCCGCAACCATTGCGATAAACTCAGAATTCGTAGGTTTTGCTTTTGACATGGATACTGTATAACCGAATAAGGACGAAATAGAATCAATATTCCCACGGCTCCAAGCTACTTCAATTGCGTGACGAATTGCGCGCTCCACACGGCTTGCTGTTGTATTATATTTCTTTGCGATATCTGGATACAATACTTTCGTAATCGATCCTAATAATTCGATATCATTGTATACCATGGAGATTGCTTCTCGTAAATACATATATCCTTTAATATGAGCGGGTACACCAATTTCATGAATGATACTCGTAATACTCGCATCTAAGTTTTTCGGTTTTCCATCTACTGTTGTGGCTGATCGGAATGATGGTAGTGGACGCTTAATCATAGTGTTTGCTTTACCACTCACTTGACGAATATGACTCGTTAAATTCTCCATATCAAATGGTTTTAATATGAAATATGAGGCACCTAAGTCAACTGCTTTTTTCGTCACATCTTCTTGGCCAAATGCTGTCAACATAATTACGCTAGGCTGTTTTAACCTTTCAATATGTCGCATTTTCTCCAATACAGCTAAACCATCTAAGTGTGGCATAATAATGTCTAAAACGAGTACATCAGGTTGCTTATCTGTTAATAAGTTTAAACACTCTTGACCATTATAAGCAGTACCGATTACTTCCATATCATCTTGAGCGGCTACATAGCTCTCTAACATTGATACTAGTTCTTTATTATCATCCACAAGACATACTTTAATTTTCTCCACAGCTTTTCCTCCCTTACCGAATCGATTCTCCGACATGTGTATCCTTCTAGGCTACATGAATTGTTCGACAATTGTGTGAAAATTCCCTTTTAAAGTTTCTTACTTTCCGATAAAATCACAAAAAAATATGTTTATCGTTCATTTATTCCCTTTCGCAACACATTCCATCATAGAAATACAACGAAACGTTCAACCCTTTCCTTTTATTTTACAACAAAAAACACCTCTTGCGGAGCTTTTACAAAATTTCAAAGAATTTTTCAACAGAAAAAGCGAGCTAATAATATATATTAGCTCGCTTTTTTCTCTTGATCATAAATATTAATTCCAGCTTGATGTAACATCCATTCAATATGAACACCATATCCTGATGTTGGATCATTTACAAATACATGTGTAACAGCACCAATTACTTTTCCATTTTGTACAATTGGACTTCCGCTCATTCCTTGTACGATACCGCCCGTTTTCGCTAATAGACGTTTATCTGTTACTTTTATTACCATACCCTTTGTGGCTGGGAATTTTTGCTGCACTGTACTAACAACTTCAATATCAAACGCTTCTACTTTATCTTGATCAATAACTGTTAATATTTTTGCCGGTCCTTCTTTTACTTGATGAGATAATGCGATAGGCATTGCTTTATCCATTATACCGTTTTTCATATTCGTATTTAATTTTCCAAAAATACCATATGGACTATTAATTGTAATATTGCCAATCACTTCACGGTCTGGTGAGAATCTTGCTAATTTCTCCCCTGGATTCCCATGACTACCTCTTTCAATTGATGTAACTGTCGAGCGCATAATTTGTCCATCTTCGACTTGAATCGGCTTTTTCGTATCATTATCAGAAATAACATGACCAAGTGCCCCATATTTCATAGAATCTGGATGAACAAATGTCATCGTTCCAATTCCAGCTGCCGAATCACGGATATACAAGCCAATTCGATAAGACGATTCACCGTTGTCTTTTTGTGGAGTTAGCTTCGTACGAATATATTTTCCATCTCTTAACAATACAAGAGTAAGCGGTTCACCTGTTTCTCCACTATTATGAATAAACGGTGCTACATCACTCATTCTTTCAATTGTTTTACCATTAATTTCAGTAATCATATCTCCAATTTGTACACCTGCTGTTTCACCAGGAGATATTTTACCTTTTTCAGTTTGAATTAAATGATGGCCTACAACAAGTACACCTTTTGTATTTAATTTCACACCAATTGATTGTCCACCTGGAATCACTTTAAAATCTTTTAACACTTTCACATTTACTTTTTTCACTGGAAAACCAGCAAGCTGAAATACCATATCAGCTTCACCATTTTGATGAGAATTTACCATAAGTCCTTGTTTTTGTTCATTCGAACTCACTGTAAATACATGACGATTTGTGGATGAAGCTTTGAAAACTGGTAATGATGATATTTCTGATTGTTGCCCTTCAAAAACAACAAGTTGTTTCGGTGATGAAATAAACGTTCGAAGCGGTTTAAAACATCCAATAAAAACTAAAGAAACAAGGAGACAAAGACCTATTATTTTTCGAAATTTTTCTAATTTCAACTTGTTCACTCTCCTCGCTCCTACCCCACATTCAGCCTCTTGGCTTCACTTTTTAATCTCTCCTTGCAGTGCTTTATTTATAACCGGAAGAATTAAGAAATCGTCATTTGAGAAAAAAAGCTATCCATTACTGGATAGCCTCTGCTGTCTGTTTAAAATGATGCGCTTGCGTAAGTAATTCTTTCGCATGCTCTGTCGTTAAATCTGTGATTTCCACACCAGAAATCATTCGAGCTATTTCTGTTACTTTATCCTCCATAGTTAAAACAGTAACTGATGTAATTGTCCGATCATTCGCTACTTGTTTTCGAATAAATAAATGTGAATCCGCCATTGAAGCTACTTGAGGTAAGTGCGTAATACAAAGTACTTGCGAGTTTACTGATACTCGATAAATTTTTTCCGCAATAGCCTGTGCGACCCGGCCACTTACACCCGTATCCACTTCATCAAAAATAACAGATACAACCCCTTGATGCTTAGAAAAAATGCTTTTTAAAGCTAAAATGATACGAGATAACTCTCCGCCAGAAGCAACCTTTGAAAGTGGTTTTAGCGGCTCTCCTGGGTTCGTTGAAATATAAAATTCCACATGATCGTAACCATCCGCCGTAAGTCTTACCGGCGCACCTTCCACAAGGGGCTCTTCTGCATTTCCTTCTCTCTTCATAATTCTCACTTCAAATTTCGTTTTTTCCATATATAATTCTTTTAATTCCTGATGAATTGCATTTGTAAGGTGTTCTGCAAGCTCATGACGCATATCACTTAACAACGTTGCTTCTTTCATAATAACACTTTCTAATTCCTTCAACTGTTTCTTCGTCGTTTCAATATGAACGTCTTTATTTTCAATCGTAAAAATTTCCTGTTCAATTTTATCAGCATACGCTAAAATCTCTTCTACATTATTTCCATATTTTCTCTTTAGCATACGAATTTCATTCAAACGTGTTTCAATTTCATCTAAACGATTTGGATCATATTCCATCATATCGAGCTTTTCCCTCAGTTGATAGGCAACCTCTTCTAATAAGTAATAGCTATTTGCAATTGAATCATGATTCTCTTGATACACTTCATCTAAATGTGTAATACTTTCCATTTGCCCCATTGCACTTCTTACATTATCTAATCCTTGTCCGTCGGCACTTAAAGAACGATATGCATCACCTAACGCTTTATAAATCTTTTCAAAATTAGAAATTTGCAATCGTTCCTCAGTTAATTCATTTTCTTCATCCATCTTTAAATCCGCCTTGCGAATTTCCTCGTGCTGAAATTGAATTAAATCTAAGCGATGTGCCATTTGTTGCTCATTTTCACTTAACGATTTCAATTGTTTTTTTAATTTTTCATAGTCAGCGTATACGTTTTGATATATGTCTAATTGTTTAACGATTCGATCCCCATCAAAGTGATCAAGCATAAACAGATGTCGTTCTTCATTCATTAAATCTTGCGTTTCGTGCTGTCCATGAATATCAACAAGTGTTTTCCCAATTTCTTTTAATATGCTAAGTGTAACAAGCTTCCCATTTACACGACATACACTCTTCCCGTTCGCAGCAATATCACGCTTTAAAATAATCATACCATCTTCTATTTCTATATCTAACTCTTCTGCCTTTTCAATACATGGATGCTTCTCATCTTCAACATAAAATAGCCCTTCAATCTCAGCCTTTTCTGTTCCATATCGAACAAATTCTGCTGACCCACGGCCACCTACAAGTAAACTAATTGCATCAATAATAATCGATTTTCCGGCCCCTGTTTCACCGCTTAAAACCGTTAAACCTTTTTGAAAAGAAATATTTAATGCTTCAATAATAGCAAAGTTTCTAATCGATAATTCCGATAACAATGCCCCATTCACCTCGTTATAAAATAATCCCTTACTAAAGGATTTTCTCAGTTCTTCATTCAAATAATCATGCTATATATTTGTATGTATATACTCTTCTAACCCGCTTCATTGTACCAAACATTTGTTTTACGGGTCAATCCATCTATTTTTTAACTTTATGCAAACAAAATATTATATTACAATTGAAAATTCATATTTTTAACCAATAAAAATATCTTGTTCACTTTCCACTTTACGATGGAAAGCAAACAAGATTTTTTGTTACAACATATTTAAGAAACGATCAGAGACAACACCTGTATCGTCAGGTGTACGGCAAATAATTAAGCAAGTATCATCACCACAGATGGTTCCGATGATCTCATCCCACTCTAAATGATCAATAAGTGCTCCAAGTGAATGAGCGTTACCAGGCAATGTTTTTAGCACAAGCATATGTCCTGCCGTGTCTAATTTTACAAATGAATCCACTAGATTTCGTTTTAATTTTTGTAACGGGTTAAATCGTTGATCTGCTGGCAAGCTATATTTATAGCGCCCATCATGTAATGGCACCTTCACTAAGTGCAGTTCTTTAATATCGCGCGATACTGTTGCTTGCGTTACATTAAATCCCTCATTACGTAAAATATCAACTAATTCATCTTGTGTTTCAATTTCTTTGTTTGCAATAATTTCCCTGATTTTAATATGGCGCTGACCTTTATTCATACATTTGCACCTCACACTATCTCTTACCATAGTTTAAACATTGGTATACTTCACTTATTTATGTTAACTTATAATTCGTTTCTTGTACACAATTGTTTTTACAATCATTATACAATTACAGCAAAAAGAGGAACAACATATGTTATTCCCCTTTCCCTTTTTGTTTTAGAACGTCATGCGCTTCTGTAACAACTTGCTCTATAGAAATCGGAGAATGATTTTCGCCATTCTCACGTTCACCATGCCATTTCAGATGAATTAAAAATTCAATATTACCATCCCCACCCGTAATTGGTGAGAATGTTAAACCTTCCACATCATAGCCTTCTTTTAAAGCAAACTCGACAATCATTTCTACAACAGCTTCATGTACTTTTCTATCACGAACAATACCTTTTTTCCCAACTTGCTCTCTTCCAGCTTCAAACTGCGGTTTAATTAACGCTGCTACATCTCCGTTAGGCATAAGCATTGTTTTTAAAACTGGCAGTATAAGCTTTAATGATATAAATGAAACATCAATACTTGCAAATTGAGGTAAACCACGTTCTAAGTCTGCCGGTGTCACGTAACGGAAGTTTGTTCGTTCCATTACAACAACACGCTCATCTTGACGTAATTTCCACGCTAGTTGATTGTATCCTACATCTAATGCATAAGATAATTTCGCTCCATTTTGAAGCGCGCAATCTGTAAAGCCACCAGTTGATGAACCAATATCTATCATAACTTTATCTTGTAAATCAAGATGAAATGTCTCTAATGCCTTTTCAAGTTTATAACCACCACGACTTACATACGGCATAACTTGTCCCTTCACCGTAATCTCAGTATCTTGCGAGATTTTCTCTCCTGGCTTATCAAGTCTCATCTCATTTGCATATACGAGTCCGGCCATAATGGCGCGCTTTGCTTTCTCACGCGTTTCTATAAGTCCTCGCTCTACTAATAGTACATCTACTCTTTCTTTTTTTACGCTCATTTGTTACGCCCTTTTTTGTTTTGATGGAATCATTGTATGAATACGGTCTACAACAGCATCTGTCGTTAAACCAATTTCTTCTAATAATTTTGTTACACTTCCGTGCTCTATGAAGCGGTCTGGAATACCCATTCGTTCAACTAATGCACTATGGTAACCATTTTCAGATGCAAATTCAACTACTCCTGTTCCAAAACCACCGATTAAACAAGCTTCTTCAATCGTTAAAATCGGTATATTCTTTCCTAGAAGATCATGTAAATATGCTTCATCCATTGGTTTAATAAAGCGAGCATTCACTACTTTCACTGAAACCCCAGCTTTTTCAAGACGCTCAGCTGCTTCCATTGCCATTGGTATTGTCGTACCAAACGTTAAAATAGCTGCTTGTGTCCCCTCTTTTAACGTCTCCCACGTACCGATTGGAATCGCCTTTAATTCTTTATCCATATGAACGCCAAGTCCATTACCGCGAGCATAACGCAATGCGATTGGTCCATCTTCATATTGCATCGCCGTATAAACTAAATGTTGCCCTTCATTTTCATCTTTCGGCATCATAAGCACCATATTCGGCAAGTGACGTAAGAATGAGATATCAAATACGCCTTGATGCGTTTCACCATCTGCTCCTACTAATCCCGAGCGATCTATTCCGATGAAAACATTTAAATTTTGGCGGCATATATCATGAACAACTTGGTCATATGCTCTTTGTAAAAATGTTGAATAAATCGCTAAGAATGGCTTCATTCCTTGCGTTGCCATACCTGCTGCCATTGTTGTAGCATGCTGTTCTGCAATACCTACATCAATCATACGATCTGGGAATTCTTTTTGGAATTTCTCAAGTTTTGATCCAACAGGCATTGCAGGTGTAATTGCTACGATACGCTCATCCGCTCTCGCTAGCTTAAGTACTGTTTCACTAACGACAGCACTCCATGCTGGTGCAACTTCTTTCGGCTTAACGAAGTCACCTGATTCAATTTTATAAGGTCCTGTTCCATGCCAAGTTCCAATAACGTCACTCTCAGCCGGTTTATAACCTTTTCCTTTTTTCGTAATAACGTGAACAAGCACTGGGCCTTTTGTTTTCTTTGCATATTGCAACGTTTCGAATAACTTTTCATAATCATGCCCATCGACTGGACCTAAATATGTAAAGCCTAACTCTTCGAAAAAGACACCAGATACTAGTAAATATTTAAGACTATCTTTTATTTTCTCTGCTGTCGCAGCCACTTTCCCGCCAACTGCTGGGATTTTCTTTAATATATACTCTAATTCATCTTTTACCCAGTGATATTTTCCTGCGGTACGTAAACGACCGAGCACATTATGAAGCGCACCAACGTTTGGTGCAATTGACATTTCATTATCATTCAAAATAACAATCATGTCTGTTTTTTCATGTCCAATATGGTTCAATGCCTCTAAAGCCATTCCGCCTGTTAAAGCACCATCTCCAATAATTGGTATAACATATTCTTTCGTTTTCTTTAAATCACGTGCCAGAGCCATTCCCATTGCAGCCGATAACGAAGTCGAGCTATGACCAGTTTCCCATACATCGTGCTCACTCTCGCAACGTTTCGGGAAACCACATAGACCTTGATATTGCCTTAATGTACCAAACTCTTTCGCACGTCCAGTTAAAATTTTATGTACATAGGATTGATGTCCTACATCCCATAAAAATTTATCTTGCGGGCTATCAAATAATTTGTGCAGAGCAATTGTGAGTTCTACTACACCTAAATTAGGTGCAATATGTCCACCTGTTTGAGAGAGCTCTTCAATTAAAAACTTACGAATATCCTCACTCAATCCCTCTAGTTCACTGATAGACATATCTTTCAAAAAACTAGGGTTTTGAATTTGCGTTAGATCCACATGGATCACTCACTTTCATTTCATAATCTGTCAACATGTCAAATATTATAAAAAACATTTACACAAAACAAGAAATTCTCTTTTCTATTTTTCGTCTTGTCCCGCTATTAACCAGTCTATTGCGCCCTAATCCTATTATAAACCATATTTCTTTAGGCGATGAAAAAAATAGCCGCTAACACGAAGTGATAACGGCAATGTAATCTACATATATTTTTGCCAATAACAAGAAAAGAAAAACCTTTTCCTACATTTATATCATAAAATGATGAATGACTCAACAAATGAAAACGCTGTTATATTAGTTATTACGTTTTGCAATCAAATCACAAATAGATAGTAAATATTCATCTTGTAATTGCAAGGAACTAATCGCACCTTTTGCTTCTGCAATTGTTTCTTCTAAAATATCCTTTGCTCTATCTACAGTAAACAACGTTGTATATGTGCTCTTTTCATTAGAAAGATCGCTACCAATCGGTTTTCCAATCTCTTCTTCAGTTCCTTCGACATCTAAAATATCATCTCGAATTTGGAAAGCTAGACCGATATATTTGGCAAACGTAAGCAACTTTTCTTCTTGCTCTTCTGTCGCATCAGAAAGTATCGCACCCGCAAGTACAGCAAATTCAAGCAGTTTTCCGGTCTTATGTTTATGGATGTACTCCAATTCATCAATCGTAAGGCGTTTCCCTTCAGCTTCCATATCTGCCACTTGTCCGCCAACCATTCCTTCTGGTCCTGCTGCTTTTGCAAGTTCAAGTACAAGTCTTACTTTTTTTTCGGCAGAAATTTCTTTTTGCTCATATGCCATAATAACTTGAAAAGCATACGTCAATAAGCCATCTCCTGCTAAAACTGCCATCGCTTCACCAAATACTTTGTGATTTGTGGGCTTTCCTCTTCTTAAATCATCATCATCCATACAAGGTAAATCATCATGAACTAATGAATATGTATGAATCATTTCAAGAGCACAAGCTGCACCTACTCCAAGATTTCTTTCTTTCCCAAACGCTTGTAATGTTGCAAACAAAAGTAACGGGCGGAGACGTTTTCCACCCGCTTCCAAAGAATATGCCATCGCTTCACGAAGTACATTTGGACATTGTAATTCATTTGCATAGCTTACAAGTTTTTCTTCTACGAAAGTTTTACTTTCTTTCAAAAAAATATCAAAAGCAATCGTCACTATGCTTCATCTCCTAAAGCAGTAAACGGTTCAAGCTCTCCATCTTCCCCAAGAATAACTGCCATTTGTTCTTGTACATTCTTCAGCTTCTCATCACAAAGCTTAGATAATTCCATACCTTCTTTAAAATAAGAAATCGCTTCTTCTAAAGGTACGTCACCTTGTTCTAGCTTAGAAACAAGATGCTCAAGTTGCGAAATTGCCTCTTCAAAGCTTAATTTATTTTCCATTATTCAATTCACGCTCCTCTATGCCTGATACGCTACAATCTAGTATTCCATCTTGTAATTGAACTGAAACAGCATCTCCAAGGCTTACATCTTTCACACTTTTTAACACTTGCTTCTCTTCATCATATACAAGCCCGTACCCTCTCATCATTACTTTAAGCGGACTTAACGCTTCAAGTTTTTGAGCAGCTCTTACAAAGGCAAATTCTTTCGTTTGAAGTAACGTTTGCATTTCACGTTGTAATTGCTTTTGCAACGTTTCAACAGCTACCTTCGTTTGCATAATTTTTTGAGATGGGTGGTGCTTCTCTAAATAAAATGAAAGTTGCTTTAACTGATTCACCTTTTTATCAATATAGCGCTCTTTCGCTAAAACAAGCTGTTCTAGCGCTCTATCTAATTGCTCTTCCTTTTGCTCATATACTTGTCTTGGATAACGGAACGCATACGATTTTTGCAACACTTGTAGTTTTTCTTCTTTTTTATGTACTAACTCTCTCATTGCTCTTTGCAATCTCAGAGTTCTTTGTAATACCTTTTCTTGTAACTCTATAATGTTAGGTGCTGCCAGCTCAGCTGCTGCAGTCGGTGTTGGCGCGCGTAAATCTGCAACAAAATCTGCGATTGTAAAATCCGTTTCATGGCCTACTGCCGAAATAATAGGAATTTCACTCTTAAAGATTGCTCTTGCAACCATTTCCTCATTGAAAGCCCATAATTCCTCAATAGAACCTCCACCACGACCAACGATTAGTACATCTATCTCTCCCATTTCATTCGCTGTACGAATCGCTTGTACAATCGAGGGAGCCGCTGACTCCCCTTGTACAAGTACCGGAAATACAATAACATTCCCAATTGGATAACGACGTTTAATCGTTGTTATAATATCACGAATCGCTGCTCCTGTTGGCGACGTAATCACACCTATTGTTTTAGCGTAAGGAGGAATCGCTTTTTTATAAACTTGAGAAAAAAGTCCTTCTTCTTCTAAACGAACTTTTAACTGTTCGTACGCTAAATGTAAATTCCCGACTCCGTCAGGCTGCATGTCTTGAATATAAATTTGATAAGAACCACTCGCCTCGTAAACAGAGATTTTCCCTTTCACGAGTACCTTCATCCCATTTTCAGGTTTGAATTTAATATTACGATTATGGCCCGCAAACATAACCGCTGCGATTCTTGCATTTTCATCTTTCAATGTAAAATACATGTGGCCACGGCTATGATTTTTAAAGTTGGAAATTTCACCTTTTAACCAAACAGACTGCAAATGCGGATCATATTCTATTTTTGTTTTTATATAGCGTGTTAACGCTGTAACGGTTAAATATTGCTTCTCCATTTCTCTCTCCTCATAGCCGACTCAAATTATTTACAAACGACACCTGCACGTTTGGCAGATTCAACAGTATTATGAAGAAGCATTGTGATTGTCATTGGACCAACACCCTTTGGCACAGGTGTAATGTAACCCGCAACATCTAACACGTTGTCAAAGTCAACATCACCACAAAGTTTTCCTGTTTCTAAACGGTTAACACCAACGTCAATTACAACCGCTCCTTCTTTAATATAATCCGCTGTTATCATTTTAGGTCGTCCAACAGCTACGATTAAAATATCAGCTAACTTCGATAACTCTTTCATATTTTGCGTCTTAGAATGACAATATGTTACAGTGGCATTTTCATTTAAAAACAATTGTCCCACTGGTTTACCGACAATATTACTTCTTCCAATTACTACTACATGTTTTCCAGAAATATCAAGATTTGTTTCTTTTACTAATTCTACAATACCATGCGGTGTACATGGAAGGAATGTATCTTGTCCCGTCATCATACGTCCCACGCTGATTGGGTGAAATCCGTCTACATCCTTTTCTGGTGAAATTCTTTCAATGATAGCTTTTTCTTCAATATGTTTTGGTAAAGGTAATTGCACTAATATGCCATTAATACGGTCATCTCCATTTAAGCGATCGATTTCAGCAAGCAAACGTTCCTCAGTAATTGTTTCAGGAAGTTCAATTAGCTCTGAGTAAATCCCTACTTGTTCACAGCCTTTTTCTTTTCCTTTCACATAAGAACGAGATGCTGGATCTTCTCCAACTAAAATAACTGCTAATCCTGGTACAATACCTTGCTCTTTCAACTTCACAACTTCTTCTGTTAATTGTGCTCGTTTTTTCTCCGCAACTTCATTTCCTTTGATGATTACTGCTACCATTTTAAGATTCCCCCTTAAAGAATTTACAGTGTATCTTTTATATTAGATAAAACGCCGTTAATAAAACGACGAGATTCCTCATCCCCAAATGTTTTTGCAATTTCAATTGCTTCGTTAATTGTTACGTTGTGTGGAATTTCTTCCATGTACTTCATTTCATACACAGCTACACGTAAAATACTGCGATCAACAATACTAATACGCTCAAGCTTCCACTTTTTTAAGTTTTGACGAATCGCTTCATCGATTGCTTCTTTATTTTCTACAAAACCTACTACAAGTGACTCTAGAAACTCATTTGTTTCTTCGCCTTCATCCAGCGTGTTTTCCACTGCTACTTTCGGTTCTAATTCACCTGTAATATCCATTTGGTATAATGCTTGCATTGCTCTTTCTCTAGCCGTCCTACGTTTCATTGTAACTCTCCTTTATGCTTCAAGTCTTTCCTTATACTTTGTTATATTATTATAATTTATAAGCCGTCAATTCACTTACTCTTACAGTTTTCATTGATTTTCCAACCTTATAATACAATGATAATAACACAATTTATCGTTTCACACACGGGTTACAAGGCTGAAAAATAATAAAAAGATTAACTTCAAGTTCCATATCTTATCACAATGTACGTTTTTTGGAAAAACGACACATTTCCTTGTTTATTTCTTTTTTTTTGAAATAGTATAATAATTAGAGGGTTGTAATTTGTGAAGAAATGAAACGATAAAAAAGATGCCTATGTTACTAGGCACCTTTTCATTCTTACACTGGTTCGATTTCTGTTTTTTGTGTTTCGAATGTTACGCCAACGATGTGAACATTCACTTCTTTTGGCTCAAGTCCTGTCATTGTAAAGAGTGCCTGGCGAATATTGTCTTGAATCTTTTGTGCAACAACTGGAATTGCTACACCAAAATACATTACAACATAAAGGTCAACGATAATATCTTCGTTTGCTAATTCAACCTTTACACCTTTACCATGATTTTTCTTACCTAACTTCTCAACAACATCTGTAGCAAAATTACCGCGCATTGCCGCTACACCTTCTACTTCAGCAGCTGCAATACCTGCAATTACTTCAATTACTTCTGGTGCAATTTCTACTTTACCAAGAGTTGTATCTTGACCCATATCTAACATATGTTCAGCCATGAAAAAAACCTCCTTTAATGTATCACTGCGTCACAAGTTCATGCTCTTCCAAAAATTTCGTATTAAACTCACCTTTTACAAAATCAGGATGATCTAGCAATTGCAAATGGAACGGGATTGTTGTATGTACGCCTTCAATGACAAATTCACTAAGTGCGCGCTTCATTTTTGCAATTGCCTCTTCACGTGTTTTTCCGTGAACAATTAATTTAGCAACCATCGAATCATAGAAAGGTGGGATTGAATATCCCGGATATACAGCTGAATCGACGCGAATACCAAATCCTCCTGGTGGTAAGTACATTTCTACTTTACCTGGAGATGGCATAAATTTTTTGGCAGGGTTTTCCGCATTAATTCGACATTCAATTGCCCAACCATTAAATTGTACTTCTTCTTGCTGTAACGATAACTTTTCTCCTGAAGCAACAAGAATTTGCTCTTTAATTAAGTCCATTCCCGTTACCATTTCAGTAACCGGATGCTCAACCTGAATTCTCGTATTCATCTCCATGAAATAAAAGGTTTTCGTTTTATATTCATAAATAAACTCAACCGTACCAGCACCTGTATAATCAACCGCTACCGCCGCTTTAACTGCCGCTTCACCCATCTGCTTGCGAATATCTTCATCAAGTGCAGGTGATGGACTTTCTTCTAGTAGTTTTTGCAAACGGCGCTGAATTGTACAATCACGCTCTCCTAAATGAATGGCATTTCCGTGTGTATCTGCCATTATTTGAATCTCAACATGGCGGAAATCTTCAACGTACTTTTCTAAGTATACACCAGGGTTCCCAAAAGCGGTACTAGCTTCTTGCTGTGTAATTTGAATTCCTTTTATAAGCTCTTCTTCATGGCGTGCAACACGAATACCTTTTCCGCCGCCACCTGCAGTCGCTTTAATAATAACTGGATATCCAATTTGATTAGCAAGCTCGATCGCTTCTTCGGTATTTTTAATAATCCCTTGTGAACCTGGTACAATCGGAACCCCTGCTTCTTTCATTGTATCACGAGCAACGTCTTTTGTGCCCATCTTTGAAATAGCTTCTGGACTTGGACCGATAAAAATCAAGTTACATTCACGGCATAATTCTGCGAAATCTGCATTCTCTGCTAAAAATCCGTATCCCGGATGAATAGCATCGCAGCCTGTTAACTTCGCAACGCTAATAATGTTCGTCAAATTTAAATAGCTTTCTTTCGAAATCGTTGGTCCTACACAATACGCCTCGTCTGCAATCTGTACGTGAAGTGACTCTTTATCTGCTTCTGAATAAATTGCAACTGTTTCAATATCCATTTCTTTACAAGCACGAATAATTCGTACAGCAATTTCCCCACGATTGGCTATTAATACTTTTTTTATCATCACAAAGACTCCCTTATTACGCTTTTACAAGAAATAGCGGTTGTCCATACTCAACAAGCTGTCCGTTATTAACAAGAATTTCAACAATTTCGCCCTCTACATCAGCATCAATTTCGTTAAATAACTTCATAGCCTCGACAATACACACGATAGAATCTTTCGATACTCTATCCCCAACACTTACATATGGAGGTGTATCAGGCGAAGAAGAAGAATAGAATGTACCTACCATCGGTGATGTGATTTTATGTAGGTTTTCATTTTGAACAGCCTTCTTCTCTTCTTGTTTTGGCGCTTCTGCTTGTGCTGCTGCTACTTTCGTTTCAACTTCAACAGGCGCTACTGGTTGCATAGCTTGTTTTGCTGCAGGTGCTTGCACAGCAACAACTTCATTACCACGCTTTTTCATTTTGATTGTTGTACCGTCTTTTTTGTATTCAAATTCATCAATATTAGAGCTATCAATTAATTTAATTAATTCGCGAACTTCTTGAATTTTAAACATGTAAAATCCACTCCCATACTCTTGTTTGTCCCGTTTTTACAGATTCTCGTCACGAAAACTAGATTGACTGTAAAAATACGATGTATTCTATTAGAAAATATATTTCATTAACTAATAGAAATATTTACTATTTCCATCTTACGATAAATTTTTTAAACATTCCAATTTATATTTCTTTATAATAAATCGAAACTCCTGTAAAAATATTATTCCAATAAAAATTTAATACCTAGTAATAATACCAAGTTTCACACGAAATTGGCAAGACCACTTCTTAAAAAACATTCACTACTTTTTCAAAACGTTACACAGCAAACATGCCATTCACTCTTCACCACACCTATAGTCAATAACATATTTTTACCAAATATTTTTTTTTGTTTACACACCGTTCATCATTCCTTCATATAAGAATAGTATGTTCAAAGTGTAGAAAATATATTGTGTCGAGGTGTGGAAATATGATATGGCTCATTCTCTTTTTACCTGCTGTAATCGTTTGGGCATGCGTTCTTTGCATCCACGTCAAATCCGGAAAAAGTAATCATCAGTACCATGAACCATTAATCTTTTACTCACAACGTGTTTCTCCATTCCGAGCTGAACATAGTAAAAATAATTACAAAGACGCAATAGAAAAAAGCTATCGAAAATGATAGCTTTTTTCTATTCACACGTACTTACATACTCTTTTTACTATTTGCATACCCTTTGCTTAGTAAAAGATAATAATCCGTAGGGAAATCCCTACGGATTAAAGTTTCACTTATTTCGCTGGTGGATCAAATTTCACACCTACATCTTTTGATCCGCCTTCACTTCTTACAAGTTGAATAATTTTATTTGCTTCTTTCTGTGAATGTTTTGCCGCTTTAACCGTTACTCTAATATCAGTACCATCAGCTCTTACAAGAGCATCTGGATATCCTCCTTGAGATTTAATTACTGTCTCAAGTAATTCTTGCTTCGTTTCCATTGTCGTAATGGCATCAAAATTTTCTTTCGCTTTATTCTTTTCTGTTGCTGAAGCTTTTGTTGAACTCATCACTTCTTGTAATTTTGCTTTTTGTTCACTACGCTGATCTTCCATTTGCATACGTAAAGCTGTGAAATTCTCATCACTTGATTGAACTGATACATTGCCCTCTTTTTTACTTGTTTCTTTTTTTGCATTTTCTTTTTTGTCTGTTTCTTTATTTGTTGTTTCTTTGCTTGTATTTTCTTTTTTCGGAGTTTCTTTAGGCGCTTCGTTTGTTACTGCTTTATCAGTACCTTGTTTTTCTTGTCCAATCTTTTCACCTGTTGCTGGCGATGCTGTATTCATTTTGTCAGGAGTTGTCACGTAATACACAGATAGTACAACAACTAAACTTAACATCGTTAATAACCAAACTGTTTGTTTTTTTAACACTTTATTTCCTCCCTATCAATTTTTCGGTGAAACTGAAACGCGATGGGCCGGTACATCTAGCAGCCTTATCACAGCTTCTTTTACCATTGCTTTAACTTGTATATTATCCACTCCCTTTGCTACGACAAGAACACCACGTACTTTCGGCTTCTCTGTTCGTAAAACAACAGGAGTTTCTTTATCCCCTTCACGTATAATGACAGTCTTTTCATCAAGAGACTCGTCCTCTACTTCTCTCTTACCGCCTGTTTTATCTGTTTCACCTGTTGTTTGTGAGCGTTTCACTGTATTTTTTTCTAAAATTTTTTCTTCAGATGAATCTAAATTCACTTTAATCGTTACGTCTTTTACTCCTGCTATTTCTTCTAAAGCAGTTTTTAATTCTTGTTCATACGCTTTTTCATATTTTTCTACATTTGACATACTATCATTACTTTTTTGTCCGAAAGTTGGTACGTCTTTTTCTTGGTTTTGAGTTTTTTGTTCTTTAAATACAGGTACTTCTTCTTTTTTACTTGAAAAGAGACTACTAGAAAACATAAGCAAAATTCCAAGTATGAGTAGGACAAGTAAAAACTTAGGTGTTACCTTTTTACCCTTCTCGTTGCTTTCTTTTTGATCCCCATTCAATAAGTTTCGAAAAAATGAGAACTTCGAATTTTTATCTTTATTGTCCATTTACTCTACCTGTCCTCCCTTCCATCTGAACTTGGATTTGTTTACCCTCTAGTTGCCACCTGCTTGAAAAGAAATCTTTCATTTCTCCATTCGTTTCTTCCACTTTTTTTGGAGGCTCTTTCGTGTTAATTTCAATTGGCTTTACTGTTTCGATTGCATCATTTTTACTACGTTCTTTTTCTTTCAACGTCACAACAACAGATTGAATATCTTTCGCTGACTTTACTTCTTCTATATTTTCTGCTGCGACTATTTGTATTTCAGAGACAGTCATACCATACTTTTTCTCAAACTCTTTTCCTACTTCTTTTTTCATTTTGGTAGCCATCTCTTCTAAACTATATGCACGTGTTAGAGCTTGTATTTCTTTTTTCTTCGAATCTATTGAATTTTTTACAGATCCTTCTGCTACGTACTTTTCTTCATTAAAATTTGCAATTACTTCATTTACATCTGTCTGCAATAGTTTAAAAAGGGGTGTTAAAATTAATACGACTAACAAAAGACTTACAACGAATTTAACGTATTTTTGCAAATTCGAATTTGGAAGAATAAGATGAAGCATTGTCGCTAAGAGCAAAAAAACGATAATATTTCTGATCCACTCTGTAACAAATTGCATACTCTTCACCTCCTACCGCATCATAAGTGTAATATTCCCCGCAGCAATAATAATTGTAATACTTAAAAAGAACATAAATGATACGATAGCTAAGCAAGCAAATACGTAAATGATGCTTCTTCCAATAATGTCTAAACATTGAATAATTGCTCCGCCGCCAACCGGTTGTAATACTGCTGCTGCGAATTTATAAATAAATGCAATACAGAAAATTTGAATCGCAGGAAAAGCAACAATTAAGCATAAAATGACGAGCCCAATAATTCCGACTGTGTTTTTCAATAATCCTGATGCGCTAATAACAGTATCTGCCGCTTCCGTAAACATTCTTCCAACTACTGGAATGAAGTTTCCTGTTACAAATTTAGCAGTTTTCACAGCTATGCCATCAGCAACGGCTGTCGCTGTTCCTTGTACAGATAATACCCCTAAAAAAATCGTTAAGAAGATACCGATAATCCCAACGCTAACGTTTTGCAGAAGCTTGGACAATTTTGTAACTTTATATTGATCACTCATTGTACTTACAATACTTAATATCGTTGCCAGTAATAAAAGCGGTAGAACGATATAATTCATAAGAAGCCCGCTTGTATTCATTAAGAAAATGATAATCGGATGAAAGAAAGATACAGATACAACCCCGCCACCAGTCGCTATAAGCGCCAATAAAATTGGCAATAGCGCTAATATGAAATCTACCATTGTTTGTATCGTTTCTCTTGCATATGTCATAACGACATAAAAACTATTTAAAGCAAAAATAATAAGTACCATATATACAACAGCATCAGCAATTTTACTTACACTACTTTTTGAAAAAGCGGATTGCAGTGATTGCAACAATGCACTAAAGATTGTGAGCATAATGAGTGTGCCAAGCAGTTTTCCATTAGCTGCAAGCTCATGAAATAAATATTTTAATAACCCTATCATCCACTCTTTTAGAGAGAATTCTTTTTCTCCCTTTACAAACTCCATAAAACTCCCTTTTTGACTCTCTGGCAAATAGCCACCATATTTTGTAACAAGCCCGTCCCAAAATTGCTTCACATCTTCAATTCCGAGCTTATCCAATTGTTGATCAACGACGTTTGTTTCTACAGGAGAAGCTTGTACAACAACCGGTAAAGAAAAGAAAAGGAAGCAAGCAAATAGCAGCTTAGCTCCAAACCTCCTCAACATTCACTCCCCCTTATCCCGTCGGTAAAAATCCGAGAATAGTTTCAATTACAACCGTCAAAATAGGAATTGCCATAACGAGAATTAAGATTTTCCCAGCAAGTTCAATTTTCGAAGCGATGGCACCTTGACCAGCATCTTTTGTAATTTGAGCTCCAAACTCGGCAATATAAGCAATTCCAATAATTTTTAGTAACGTTTCCACGTAGACGTTGCTAACTTTCGCTTCACTCGCTACTCTCTCAATCATTTGTAAAATAGAATGAATTTGATCGATTAAAATAAGAAACATCACGCTACCTACGAACACAATAAATAAAGATGTAATACTAGATTTATGCTGGTTCAAAACAGCAGCTAAAAACGTAGCAACGAGGCCTAATCCGACAATTTGTATAATTTCGATTCGAACCGCCTCCTTTACTGGAAGAGAAAGACACTTTTAATCTTGTCGAATAGCGTATTAATTAAAAATGCAACATGAAATAAAATGACGACAAAACCGACAAGGATAACCCAATTTGCAATATCCTCACGCTTCAATTCTTTTAGTACAGTATGAATGAAAGCTAAAACAATGCCGATTCCGGCGATTTGAAATATTAATCCAACATCAATGGACATCGCCTTTCTCCCCCCTATAGCAGTAAAATTACAATAAGTAGCCCTGCTAGTACCCCTAAGCTCTTAATCATTTTTTCGTATTGCAGTTGTAAAGCTTTCGCTTCCTCTTCTTCTCTCTCCAAATGTGTAATACATAAGCGAATATGTTTTTGTTGTGATTCACGATCATGTTGCCCGAGCGTTTCACCAAATTGCTGCAGTATTTCATACTCGGTTTGTTGAAAAGCCGTCAACTTCCAATTCTCTTTCAAACTATCTATCCAAGCTTCCCTTACTGTTTGTTCTCCACTTTCTAGTTTTTTAGCGAAACTTTGAAATATCCAATTTAATGGCTTTGGCATTTGTTTAACTAATCGCTCGGCAGCCTCAGATAAAGGTGTGTGTCCATACATAATTTCTGCCTCTAATGATTGAAGTGCTGATTTTAATAACCTAAGTTGCCTCGGTCTCTCACTGTATCTTTTAGCGTACGAAAACCCGAAAAAGGTGCTGACCGCAACGATTAACACTGCACCAAATATTTTCACCATACGCCCTCAGCCTTTCTATTTGATAACACTGGTTTTCCATATTTATCTTTCACCTGCATAACCGTTCCTGGACCCCTCGCTTTTGACAACTCCACAAACCTATCAAATATACCAAGCTCTAGCACTGCCTTGAGCGATGGACGTCTCACAACATCCTCATAGGAAAATCCGTGTGCGCTTATAAAAAGCTGGACACCTGCATGCACTGCCTCCATAATTGCTTCACTATCTTCTTTACGGCCAATTTCATCTACGATCAAAATATCAGGACTCATAGAACGAATCATCATCATCATTCCTTCTGCCTTTGGACATGCGTCTAACACATCGACTCGGGTACCAAAATCATATTGCGGGATCCCTTTCACACAACCAGCAATTTCTGACCGTTCATCAACGATCCCCACTTTACAGGAAGGAATTTCCGAAGCACTTACCCCTTGACTCATGCAACGTGCTACATCTCTTAAGAGTGTCGTTTTTCCCGTTTGGGGAGGGCCAATTACCATCGTGTTTAACCACCTTTTTTCATACAAATATGGCAAAAGCGGTTCAGCAATCCCTATTTTTTGACGAGCAATACGAATATTAAAGGAAGAGACATCACGAATCATTTTCACTGCGCTTTTTTCTGTAATGACTTTTCCTGCTAACCCGATTCTATGCCCTCCGTGAAGCGTCACATACCCACGTTTTAATTCCTCTTCCATCGTATAAATTGAGAATTGACTTAACTTATTCAATAAGTAAATAGCATCCTCTGCAGTAGTGATATAGTCATAAAAAAACACCTTTCCGTGTGCAATACACTCTAGCGGCCTTCCAATTCGAACGCGAATTTCCTCTAAAGCATCGTATTGCTTACATTCTTCAATTAAGTACTTCATCGTTTTTGGTAAAACTTCTAATACCTCTTTCATCGGCTTCTCCCCACTATACTCGACTTACTATTTCAGTAATGCGATAAAAATACAGCAAATTCCAAGCGCTAGAAAAAAGAGCTTCAAGAAAGAAATTTCACTTGCTACACTCGCTATCCCAATTGTCATTGTTAAAATTAATACGGTAGGTCCAACAAACGCCAACATACCATTTATAAACAACGCTTTCTTCGCATCATTCACATAAAGCATAAGCAAAGCAGCAAATATCTCCGCACTACCTGAAAATAATCGAAGTGCCCCCATAACAAGCACGGATGTTTCCATTGCCGCTAGCCACTGTTTCATTCTTCCACCTTCTCCCGTAACAGTTACTAACTTCGTATTCTAAAAAAGAATATATTTGTACAACCATATGCAGAGGTTGTCTATTTCAGAAGTAAAAACATAATTTTTCTCTAAAGTCTGAATTACAATCTGAATATTCATATTATTTCATGGTATATTATGGTACATTTAGTTTAAAAGAGGTTTAAACCATGCAGCACGTCACTTTATTACCACTAGATTTATGCTATACAAATGTGATTTTCGAGCTATCAAGTGATCCACATATAAAAAATGCATTGGGGATAACGGTAGAAAATATCGAAGACACGAAAACATTTCTTCTTTTCGCAATAGAAGAAGAGCGTCAAAAGAAATCCTTATCGAGAATGATTGTGAATGAAGAAAATGAAATAATTGGCCTCACCACACTTAAACATATTAATAATGAGAAAAAGCAATCTCACATTGGTAGTTGGCTCGGCTATCCGTACTGGGGAAAAGGCTATAACGAGGCTGCTAAAAAAGAAATCTTTAAAATCGCCTTTTTAGACTTACAACTTTCCTACGTATTTGCTGGTGCTAAAACGAATAATATCCGCTCTTTAAAAGCACAAGAAAAACTACCTTATATTTCATTGCATGTGGAAAACAAGTTTCCAGACGAACACGCTGCACTAGAGAAAGAAGTAAAGTCACCTTGCTCTCTGCATGTCGTGTCACGTGAAAATTTTTTAAACTGGTTGAAATTACAGAATGAGGGGGAAAAATATGAAGGCATTGAAAGTTAGTTTAACCGTTGTAGTAGAATTAGCTCTTATTTATCTTTTTTCATTATTGGTCGGTTGGTCATTTATAGAGACCTTTTTCCTTGGTAGTTTAGCAATATTTGCAATTATGTGGTTAATTATTATGAGTAACCATAGAAATAACATTACAGATCACGCAATAAGTAAAACATTAACTGGCGAAATAAAACCATTTCAAATTGTTTTGACTCCATCTATTATGGGTACTCTTTCACTTGTTTTAGTCAGTTTTATAATAACAGCTATTTACTATCTACCCTATTTCCTATAAAAAAAGCACTCGTGAATTATCACGAGTGCTTTTTTACTATGCACGAGAAACGTATTTACCTTCACCAGTGTTGATGATAAGCATTTCGCCTTCGTTAATGAAGATTGGTACTTGTACAACAAGACCAGTTTCTAATGTAGCTGGTTTTGTTACGTTAGAAGCAGTATCACCTTTAATACCAGGCTCTGTTTCTGTAACTTGTAATTCAACTGTGTTTGGAAGTTCAACACCAAGTACTTCGCCTTGGTAAGTCATGATTGCTACTTCCATGTTTTCTTTTAGGAATTTAAGCTCGCGCTCGATTTGTTTTTCACCAAGTTCGATTTGCTCATAAGTTCCGTTATCCATAAATACGTGAGCCTCACCGCTTGCGTATAAGTATTGCATACGACGGTTTTCGATGTGTGCTTTTTCTACTTTCTCACCTGCACGGAATGTTTTCTCTTGAACAGAACCTGTGCGAAGATTACGTAGTTTAGAACGAACGAATGCAGCACCTTTACCTGGCTTTACGTGTTGGAAATCAAGTACTTGCCAAAGGGCATTGTCCACTGAAATTGTTAAACCTGTACGAAAATCGTTTACTGAAATCATGTAAAAAAATCCTCCTGTGTATTACAAAATAATAAGTTCTTTTGGTGATTTCGTAATTACTTCATTACCTTCACTTGTCACAATGATATCATCTTCAATACGTACGCCGCCAATACCTGGAATATAAATACCTGGTTCTACTGTTACAGCCATACCTGGTTCAAGTACTGTATGAGAACGGAACGCTAAACCTGGTGCTTCATGGATTTCAAGACCTATTCCATGACCAGTAGAGTGTCCAAAGTATTCACCATATCCTTTTTCCGTTATGTAGTCACGCGTTAGCGCATCAGCCTCGCGACCTGTTAAACCAGCTTTAATACCGTTCACACCACGTAGTTGTGCTTCTAAAACGATATTATAAATTTCTTTTAATTTATCAGATGGTTCACCGACTGCAATCGTACGAGTAATATCAGAGCAATATCCTTTGTAATAAGCGCCGAAGTCTAATGTAACGAAATCTCCTGTTTCTATCACTTTTTCAGATGCCACGCCGTGCGGTAATGCCGAACGAAGACCTGAAGCAACGATAATATCAAACGAAGAAGATGTTGCTCCTTGTTTTCTCATGAAAAATTCAAGTTCATTTGACACTTCAATTTCAGATACTCCCGGGCGAATGAATGATAGAATATGCTCAAAGGCAGCATCTGCAATCTGTGCAGCTTCCTTTAATATCTTAATCTCTGAATCAGTCTTTATCAAGCGTAACTTTTCTACAAGTCCAGAAGTCGGGATAAATTCAGCATCAATCGCTTCCTTATGCACTGAATAAGAACTATATGTAAGAGTATCTTGCTCAAAACCAAGTTTTTGAATTCCAAGCTCTTTCACTTGCTTTGCCACTTCATCAATGATCAATCCTGCGTGCTGTACAACCTCATATCCAACCGCTTGTTTACTTGCCTGCTCGACGTAACGGAAATCTGTAATAAATTGAGCACGATCTTTTGAAATAAGAACAACGCCTGCTGTTCCTGTGAAGTTAGCCATATATCTACGACTATGTTCATTTGTTAACAAAATACCGTCAATACCAGCCTCATCAAATGCACTTCGTAATCTTTCAATTTTCTCCATTACTTTATGCCTCCCTCAATTTCTCCATTAATGCAAATAACGCTAACTTATAGCCATAAAAACCAAATCCTACAATTTGACCTGCACAAACAGCTGCCGTCACAGATTCATGACGGAACGATTCACGCTGATGAATGTTAGAAATATGTACTTCAATAACAGGAATCGAAATGCTCGCAATGGCATCACGAATCGCATAGCTATAATGCGTAAATGCTCCCGGATTTAAAATGATCCCTTCATATATATCTTCCGCTTCATGAATAATGTCGATAATGGCACCTTCATGATTCGATTGGAAACATTCTAACTCCACTCCCATTGTTTCTGCTTCTTGCTTCATATCTGCTTCAAGTGTCGTTAGCGTGCCCTTTCCATATACATTTACCTCACGAACACCGAGGCGATTTAGGTTAGGACCGTTTACGAGGAGTAACTTTTTCATATTCTTAAAACTCCTTAATATTAAATATCTATACAATATTTTAACATAGGAGTTACTTATTTGAATAGTTCGTCTTCTCTTACCCTTCTTGTTCTGCTTTATTGCTATTTACTGCGTAAGAAACAGAATATGCTATAAACACACCATACAATATAAAAATACATATTGTCGTCACAATTGTCTCTTTTGGTAAATGGAGCGCACTTTTAATAACAGGAGCCATTAAACCCATCCCCAAAAACAGTAGCGCCCACCAAAATAGCCCATAAATAATTCCCGCTATAATCCCTTCAAACTTTGCAAAAAATGCTTTATACAAAAAGGCAATCAAAATTGAAAGAAGTCCCATACACACTATTCCGAACACATTGCCCCATACACCCTCTTTCCAACTTCCAAACGCAAATGGTAAAAGGAAATAATTCGGGCCCGCCTCCGTGAATGAAAATATATGAAGGAAATACCATATCCCGCCCCAAAAGATTCCACCAAACAAACCAATCTGCACAAAATTCCTTGTTCCTAATTGTTCTTGACTCACATCGACACCTCCGCTCAATAGTATGCCCGAAACTATTTTGAAGCATGTTTAAATCCTGCGAAATTTGTCTATAAAAAGAATAAGAAATGTCCGACTCTCATAACATTTTCCCTTGTCATCTACTTGTATTTGCCGATAAAATAAAGGAAACTCGGTGATTGTCTTATTTCAAAACGACAGAACCCAGTATGACAATTGCCTCTTTTTCTACATAAGAGAGAAACAAATACAGGTTGGTGTTAACATGGCAGAAGAGTCAAAACAAATATATGGCGGGCAAGCGGTCATAGAAGGAGTTATGTTTGGCGGTAGAGAATATACTGTTACAGCGGTTCGTCGTAAAGATAAATCGATTGAATTTTATCGATTACCACGCGTTCGTAATAAAGTACTATCTACCCTAAAAAAATTCCATTTTTACGAGGGATTGCCGCTATTGTGGATGCAAGTGCGAATGGAGCAAAGCATTTAAACTTCGCTTCAGAACGATTTGACGTCCACCCAGAAGATGATGAACAAATTGCAAATAAAAAAGAAGAACAATCAAAATTAACGATGGTATTAGGAGTTGCAGCTGTTGGCGTTTTATCTTTTATATTCGGTAAAGTCATTTTCACAGCAGTTCCTGCACTATTAGCTGAATTAACAAGACCGATTTTCCCGTCTCATACTGGGCAAATCATTGTCGAAAGTGTCATTAAGCTCATGCTATTATTGAGCTATATATACTTTATTTCTTTAACCCCACTTATTAAGCGGGTATTTCAGTATCACGGTGCAGAGCATAAGGTAATCAATGCTTACGAGAATAACCTTCCTCTGACTGTAGAAAACGTTCAAAAGCAAACTCGTCTCCATTATAGATGTGGCAGTAGCTTTATTATATTTACAGTCATTATTGGAATGTTCGTTTATTTCCTAGTCCCTACAGATCCTCTTTGGGCACGAGTTATAAACCGAATTTTATTAATTCCAGTTGTACTTGGTATTTCTTTTGAAGTACTACAATTCACAAATCGATTACGAGATATTCCCGTATTACGCGTACTTGGATATCCTGGATTATGGCTACAACTATTAACAACGAAAGAACCAACAGATGATCAAGTGGAAGTAGCAATTGCATCGTTTGAAGAATTATTACGTTTAGAGAACAAACAATAATTATTTAAAAATGGTGTTCAACTCCTTTCCTCATCGTTAATATACTAATTTTAATATACGTTTTTAGGAGGTGTCCCTTATGAACGGTCGTTCGTTTACTTTCGCTATATTTGTGCTTATTATCGGATTGGCAATATTCGGCCTTGTTTCATCTGTTATTACAAATCCCATGGGTGTATTAAGAAATATCGGGTACATGTTACTTGTTGTTGGTATCTTTTACTTGCTATACAAGATGTTTACAAATTCCAGTGGTTCTGCAAATTCACAAAGCTCATATAAGCGTGCGGCAAAACAATCGAACCGCAAACATGGGAAACAAAATGTAGCACCCCTAGGCAATTCTTTCTTTAAGTCAAATACTTCTAATGACAAAAGTAAAAAAGGGAATTCTTCCACTTTGAAACGAAAAAGAAAACAGTCTCATTTAACTGTCATTGAAGGCAAAAAAAGCAAAAAGAAAGACCGTGCTTCCTGGTATTATCCCCTATAGGTAGACAGTAAAAAAAGAGTCCATCTGATATGATGGACTCAATACTGTTTTATCTGGAGGGGATTTTTTTATGGCAAGAAAAGGACAATCATT
>NZ_JBPWAP010000058.1:0-31578 GCF_051776705.1 Bacillus cereus group sp. BceL291
TCTAGGTTTATTTGGTATGCCCATTTTTAAAGATACCAAATATTTCGAGAGTTTTTTGGTTATATGAACGAAAGTTCATTGTGTTTCCATTCTTAAGTGGATAGGCATGGGAAGTGATCCCAGTTTGCCCATTTTGGTACTAAGTTTGAGTTCGCTAACAAAACGCGAGGTGCATCTTCATGTGATTTAAAAATGGCAACTGGCTTTCCTGATTGAACAAGTAACGTTTCATCGCTTTCTAACGTTTTTAATGAATCTACAATCGCCTGATAACTTTCCCAGTTACGAGCTGCACGGCCAATTCCGCCATATACAACTAATTCTTCTGGTTTTTCAGCAACTTCAGGATCTAAATTGTTCATTAACATACGAAGTGCAGCTTCTTGCACCCACCCTTTCGTTTGTAACTCTGTACCTCTTGGCGCGCGAATTGTTTGTTGTACTTTTTCCATTTCAATCTCTCCCTTTTCTCATTTTATAGTGCTGCGTTTACATCTAATCTTTCTTTTATCGAATAATTCGTTTTTAACCAATGCGCAATATTTTCAATATCTGTTGAGAATATACGGTCATTTTTAATAGATGGCACCTGCTGACGACCTTGATGGTAGAAGCTCTTCGTCACTGTACTCATGTTTTCAATTCCGCGATATTCTGCTGCTTGCATTGCACAAATCATCTCAATAGAAAGAACACGTCTTGCATTTTGAATAATCTGATGTGCATGGCGTGAAGCAATTGTTCCCATACTTACATGATCTTCTTGGTTAGCAGAAGACGGAATTGAATCTACACTCGCCGGATGTGCCAACGTTTTATTTTCAGAAACTAGTGACGCTGCAGCATATTGCATAATCATTGCACCAGACTGAAGTCCTGGTTCTGGACTTAAAAATGGTGGTAAATCATTTAATTGCGGATTCACTAAACGCTCAATACGGCGCTCCGAAATATTCGCAAGTTCCGCCATTCCTACTTTTAAGAAGTCCATCGCAAACGCAATCGGTTGACCATGGAAGTTACCACCTGAAATTACTTTTTCTCCGCCATCAAAAATTAGCGGATTATCTGTTGCTGCATTCATTTCAATTTCTAATTTTTCTTTTACATAATTTAAAACTTGCCAAGAAGCACCGTGTACTTGCGGGATACAACGAAGTGAATAGGCATCCTGCACTCGTAATTCTCCTTGTTTTGTTGTTAATTTACTATCGTGAAGAATGTCACGAATTCTGCTCGCTACTTCCACTTGCTCTTTATAACCACGTGCTTTATGAACATTTTCATCAAATGCATCAATAATGCCTTGTAACCCTTCAATTGTCATCGAAGCAATTAGTTCAGCTTGATACGCCGTTGCTTCTGCTTCTATATAAGAAAGAACTCCTTGTGCTGTCATTGCCTGCGTACCATTAATTAACGCAAGACCTTCTTTCGCTTCAAGTTCAATTGGCTCAAGCCCTTCTTCTGTAAGAGCAACCATTGCATGAACGCGTTTCCCCTTATAGAACACTTCACCTTCGCCTAATAATACGAGCGCAAGATGAGATAAAGGTGCTAAATCGCCACTTGCACCAAGTGAACCTTGTTGCGGAACGACTGGATGAATTTTACGGTTTACAAACTCAAGAAGCATATTTACAACAAGCGGCCTAACACCAGATACTCCTTTAAGCATCGTGTTCGCTCGTAAAATTAACATTCCACGCGATACTTCTTCCGGGAATGGATCACCAATCCCACATGCATGTGACTGAATTAAATTATGTTGAAGTGCCTTTACATCATCTTTTTGGATAAGCACATCACTAAACTTTCCAAATCCAGTTGTAATTCCGTAAACGACTTTTCCGTCCTCTACAATTTTCTCAACTACTTCGCGGCACTCCGCTACCTTTTGCATACTAGTTGGACAAGCTGTTACACCTTCTCCTTCCAGTAATAACCTCTTCATTTCTTCAACTGTCAATGTATGTCCTGTTAACGTAATCATCATTTTTCCTCCTTAAAAAGGCAAAAGGGGACCTTATCTTTTTAAGACAGACTTCTGTCCTAAAAAAGTAAGGCCCCCTTCTAACTAATAGACTATGGGCAAATCATATGTGATTAATTCCTAAACCAATCGCCTCATGCTCAGATCCTTTTACAGGTGCACCAATCGTTCCATATAATGCAACAGCAACCCATTCGCCTTCTTTTTTTCCGTCGTATGGTGTACCGCGCACAATCGCAAAACGAAGTCCTACTGTACGAAGAACGTCTGCTAACTGAATTTGACCTCTCGTCACTCCGTACAAAGCTTCCATAATTGCATGATAAAGTGCATGTGTTTCTCTGTAAACGTCTGTTTCAATAACTTGGTTGCTTTTAGCCGCTGTTTCCATTGCTGCGACAACCTTTTGCGAATTCATCGAACCCACTTTCCCCGTACAATACTTCCAACCTTTTGGAATGGATAATACAGGACTTTCATTCTCATCCGCAAGTGCCAACAGCATGGCCATACGACCAATTCGATGTGTTCCTTGAAGAAGCATGTGACTCTCTCATTTCTTTTGAATTATTTGAATATTACTTAATTTAAGAATATATGAAAACGTTTAAATCGTCAATAGTTTAAACTCACATTCAAACAATTTTTTCATCCCCTCCATTTGTGTACACAAATTATTTACACAATTTTTCCAAGCATGCTATAGTCTCATTAACAGATGCAAAGGGGCGAGATTTCAATGACGAAGCGAAAAGATATTCATTTTCGAATTGAAGAAAAATTACTTGCAAGGTTTGAAGCTGCACTCCATTACGAAGGTTTAAAGAAAACCGACGTATTAACACATGCGATTCAGCAATTTTGCACGAAGGTGGAATGTGAAAAAATGAATGATGTAAAACGTCAATATAACGTTAGCAACCATTTACAAACACGCATCGACACACATACACATTACGAAGAAAAACACGTAGATTTAGATAAACTCGTCATTAAACATTTACAACTTCAAGGGGAAGAAAACATATTAGAGGTTGGGTGCGCTAGTGGAAAATTCCTTTCCCTTTTACAAACAAATGGTCATAAAGGCCCATTAACCGGGTTTGATCAATCCGAAGCTATGCTTGCTGAAGCTGCTAAAACAAATAACTTAATAGAATGGAAACGAGGGGATGCTAGTAAACTTCCTTTCGAAACAAATTGTTATGACCTAATAATTGCAAGACATATGTTATACCATGTGAAAGATGTTGAAAAAACGATTCAAGGATTCCATAAAGTAATTCGTCCTGGCGGAACACTTTTAGCTACAACAAATTCTAGCGTTACACTACCTCGTATAGTTGAAATGTGTAACCGTATGTTAGACGCATTTGATTTACCGAAAACAACATCATCAGTCACTCCATTTTGTTTAGAAAACGGTAAAGAGATATTACAATCTGTTTTTCCAACTGTTGAAGAAACAGTTATTCATAATGCTCTCGTTTTTCATCATGCTACTCCGATTGTAAACTATATTTCTAGCATGTTTCCGTCGCTAAATATACCTGATAATACATACCTTCACGCGGAAATGAAGGTATGGCTAAAAGAAGAAGTAGAAAATGAATTGTCACTTCATAACGGTATATGGCGTGACCCAAAAACGTTAGCCATTTATCGATGTCAAAAAGAAAAAAGCTAGCATTTGCTAGCTTCTACACGTTTTCTCGTAAAAGTTTCTCCATTACTACATTACCTTTACCACAATAAAAATCTGTATTATGTTCGTCTGCCACTCCAAAATAAGAGGCAATTGCTATTCCAAATGGTACAAATGCATGCCCTTGTGCTGTAATGATATTTGAGTGTTGCACAACTTCTTCATACACGAAATTTTCTACTGGAAAACAATCAAATTTTTGATAATCTATAGTCGCAGTATAAGAAATCCCTTTAAATAACCCTGCTTTTGCTAGTGCATACGGTCCAGCACAAATTGCCGCCACTAATTTTTCTTGTTCATGAAATTGACGAATGATTGAAAAAAGAGGTTTTGCATCTTCCAACTGTCCTTCTTCTCCACCTGGAATAAGTATCCCCTCATACTCATCTACACGTGCTTCACTTACTTCTATATGCGGCTGCACTTGCAATCCAGTTTCACTTATAACCAATTCTTTAGTTAAGCCCGCTGTAATGATTTCATATTTATTTTTCAGCAATGCCGTTGCTACTGTTATTTCAAACTCTGCAAATGTTGAGTATACAAATAAAAGTATTTTTTTCATAGCTCTCTCTCCTTTAACCAGTCCATAAAATATACCTCTAAATCGTCCACTGTTAATCTATTCGTGTCCACATAAGTTACAGGAAATTGTTTATACCAGTCTTTTTCGGTTTCTACTAATTTAAATTGCTCCGCAAACGTACTTCTGTTTCTTGTTCTATCATTATTTTTTCTATCATATACATTCTTTTTCGTAACATCTAAGTAAAAAATCACATCCGAACGGCATGCTCTTAATTTATATAATTCATCTTTCAATTCAGTTTCTATATCCCACTCTTCTCCTATAATCGTTGGATAAAAGAGTGTAAAGAACTCAATGTCTTCTGGTCCGCGATCAAAAATTACGACTGAATCTTTCACATTTTGAAACTCCTTTATTTTTGCTTCCATAAACATTTTTTGATTCATAATAAACCCTACTTTTGAATTCATATCTAAATTCAATTTTTTTCGCTTCTCTACAATTGGATATGGATTTTCATATATAACTCGAAACCCTCTCTTTTCTAACCTTTTTGCTAATGTTGTTTTTCCGCTAGCCATCGGCCCTTGCAGTGAAATTACGTATGCCACACCTCTCATTCCCTTACACTTTAGTACACCTATAATATACAGAATCTTGAAAACTCTCAACATTATATATATCATCTTGTTTCTTATTCATATCTAACTTATAATGAAAAATAGAGATTATGACGGACGCATCAATAATGTAAGCTTGGAAATCCAAGCTTACATTATTTTTTGCTTTCCCTTTTCTAATAAAAAGAGTATACTAGATTAGAACGTATGTTCTTAGTAATTACATACAGTAAGGAGATAGAACAATGGTATACGACACAAAAGCAATTTCTTGGAATGAATCTTTAAAACAACTTCAACGCCGCTATACAAACAAACAAGTTGACCGAAAAGAATTTGAGGATATTGAACTGATGGAATTCTTCCGCGATAACGACTACATTTCTTTACCTACACATATAAGCGGCCTATCAAAAACACGTTTTACTTCTTACTCTATTTTCACAACTGAAGATAAAGATCGTAAAGTTGGCACACTTATTATTGAGTATGTTGAAGACGATAATAATAATTTATGTGTTGAACAACTATACTTCGTTTAAACTATAACGCTTGGTCAAAATGACCAAGCGTTCTTGCTTTCTATGAATCTCACTGTATATAATATGAATAAAAGAAAACCGCTATCATTAAGGGGGGATATGCGTGCTCGAAGGATGGTTCAGTTGGTTCATTGTATTATGGACGGTTATTTTATTAGGGCTTATGTCTATCGGTGGATACTTTATGTTCAGAAAATTTTTAAAACGTTTACCAAAAGAAGACGGCATGTCCATTTTGGATTGGGAAGAACACTACATAAATAAAACGAGACATTTATGGGCTGACGAACAAAAACAATTGTTAGAAGAGCTTGTAAGTCCTGTTCCAGAACTATTTCGTGATGTTGCAAAATCAAAGATTGCTGGCAAAATCGGGGAACTTGCATTACAAGAAAATGCCTCTCAAATTACACAAGACTTAATTATTAAAGGATATATCATTGCCACACCAAAGCGTGATCATAAATTTTTAATAAAAAAACTACAAGAAAAAAAGATTGATTATTCTAACTATCGATCTTTACTCGCAAAGTAACTTCATATTATTTTCGATAAAAAAGACAGCGCCTTTGACGCTGTCTTTTTATTTGGTACATATACAGTTTTTAAGTTAGCTTCATATCTTTTTCATTATAAAAACCATCTTCTTTTTCCATTTCCTTCTGTAATTTCGTAAAGGAACGATACATTGCAATTCTCCATGACACAATCATCGCAAACGCAAGTAAGAAGAACATGCCACTAAGTTGTCCTAAATCAAGAGATTGACTTAAGTAGGTTTTAAATACAATCCGCACTACAAGTAATCCAATTAATATGAAAACAAAGGCTTTTGAACGCTTCAAATAAATCTCTTGTCCTCTAATTTCAAATTTAGATGTTTTAATAAGAAAAATAGAGAAAATCAAACCGACACCAATTGCTTCTAACATTTCTGCTGGAGTTAATCGAAATTCAGGAAAAACATACATCAATGCACCCGTACTCATAAAAAATGGTGGAAGTATAATTTTTTTCAATGTTGCAGGTTTCTTAGCTGCTTTTAAACGAATAAACATCGCACCGACAGCCATACAAACAGCAACGATACTTGATAAAAGAACTATGTTCATATTTTCTCATCCTTTTTTGTGGCTATATGCAAAATATACTTTCATTATATGCTTTTCCGTTAGTATTTCCAACATTTTCGCAGAATAATACTAAAAACCAGTAAAACCACCAAATAAACTTGAGAAATATACGATAATTTTCGTCATCCAGTTAAAGTATAGGAAGACACCCATAACAATCATAATATATCCTCCGACTTTCATGAAGGCCATACTATTTCTTTTAATCCAAGACATTTTCGTAATAAAGAATGACAGTACGAAAAACGGGATTGCAAATCCAAGTATGTAAGCAATCATATATATCATTGCTGATTCTGGATTTGTTGCTGCTAATCCAATTACAGACACTAGAATTGGTCCGGTACATGGCGTCCACCCTGCTGCAAAAGCTAATCCGATTAGTACTGATCCAAAATAGCCACTTGGACGATTTTTAAATGTAAATTTACGGTCTTGCATTAAAAATTTCGGCTTAAACACCCCGACAATAATTAAGCCGAACACGATGATAAATATACCACCTAACTGTCTGATTAAATCTTTATAGTCAGTAAAGATTCCTCCAATAAAACTTGTACCAAATCCAATTGCAATAAATATAATTGAAAATCCAAGTAAGAAAAACGCTGTATGTATCATACTTCTTTTGCGAAGCATTGCATTTTCTTCTTTCAATTCAGAAACCGACATACCTGTTATGTACGATAAAAATGCCGGATAAAGCGGTAAGCAACATGGGGAAATAAATGATAAGAACCCGGCGCCAAACGCTAAAAAAATACTAATATCTTGCATCATTCCACTCCTCTCCCTAAATATTGTAACAAAAACACATAAAAATACTATGAACAATTCGTGAAATCACTTTTACAACGTGGCAATAAGAAAAACCGCACTTCCTCACAGTTTCTAATAAAACGTTTTCATTTCCTTCTATTATATAGAAAAAACCCAAATGGATTATAAAACTCCTTTAATTGTTATTACCATAACAAAGGTAACATAGTTTCTCAAATAATTAGCACGTTACTAGTACGTCTATATACATATTGGTTTAAAAAATATTTTTTTCAAATGCTATCTCTATACAATGCAAAGTTTATTTTATAATACTTCTACTATTAAAAATTTCAAGATTATGCATAAATATCATACTTTTATTATTATTCTATAAAATGTCATACTTTTCTTTCATTTGACCCTTTATTTCTAATTTTGTATACTTCCCTCTAGTTATATATTTTCGATACGGAACAACTTCATATAGATGGGAGGAATTTTTCATGCTTCGTTATTCTCTTTTAGTTTTATTAGGAGCGTGTAGTTATGGAATTTTAGCTATTTTTGTTAAGCTTGCATATGCAGAAGGATTTTCACTTGGAGAGGTAATTGGCAGCCAATATTTGTTCGGTTGGATTATTTTGCTTGCTATTACACTTCTATTTTCTAGACATCGCGTTCCTTTAAAGCAAGCATTACTTTTATTCGTTGCAGGAACATCTGCAAGTTTTACCGGAATTTTTTATTATGCTTCATTAAAAACTGTACCAGCTTCTATTGCAATTATTCTTTTATTCCAATTCGTTTGGGTCGGAATTATCATTGAAGCAGTCGCAACAAAAACATTACCTTCAAGAGAAAAAGTTATTTCTGTTATTTTCTTACTTGTAGGGACATTTTTATCAAGTGGTTTACTTGAACAATCAGTAGGTGCTTTCGATACGACTGGGGTCATTTTAGGTTTATTATCTGCTGTTACATTCGCAACATACATTTTCGTAAGCGGAAAAGTTGCTGTTGAAGTACCTTCATTACCGCGCGGTGTTCTCTTAATGACTGGTGCTTTAACTTTAGTCATGATTGTATTCCCACCAACATTTATTTTTAATGGTGCCATTTCTCAAGGTCTTTGGAAATACGGTTTAGGATTAGGAACATTTAGTATCGTTATTCCATCTATTGCCTTTACAATCGGGATTCCAAAAATCGGTTCTGGCTTAGCGACTATTCTTGGTGCAGCGGAACTACCAGTTACAACAATTATGTCAGTATTCGTTTTAAAAGAGGCTGTACTATCTTCACAATGGTTCGGTGTATCACTTATATTAATTGGGATTGCAATCCCGCAAATTGCATACGCAATGCGTGGACGTTATCGTAAACATCATACGCATAAAAAAGTCGCAGCATAAAGTGAAACTTTAATTAGTTGAACCAATCGGGCTTTTATGGGATAAACGAGAGAGGATTTTCATTTGAGAATCCTCTCTTTTATTGTTGTATACTTATGATAAATATTTTGCTGAAGAAAGAAGGCATACTACATGGTATCTATTTCAAATCAACTAAAAGAAAAACTTATTTCCATCCGTCGACATTTACATGAGTATCCAGAACTATCATATGAAGAGTTCGAAACAACAAAAGCAATAAAAAATTGGTTAGAAGAAAAAAACATTACTATCATTGATTCCAATTTAGAAACAGGAATTATCGCTGAAGTGTCTGGTAATAAAAACGGACCAATTGTAGCAGTTCGTGCTGATATTGATGCCCTTCCTATTCAAGAAGAAACACATTTGTCCTATGCATCTAAAGTACGAGGGAAAATGCATGCTTGTGGACACGATTTTCATACAGCTGCTATTTTAGGTACTGCTTTCTTATTAAAAGAAAGAGAATCTTCCCTAAATGGAACGGTTCGCTTCATATTCCAACCAGCTGAAGAAAGTAGTAATGGCGCTTGCAAAGTTATTGATGCTGGACATTTACGTAATGTGCAAGCGATTTTCGGCATGCATAATAAACCTGATTTACCAATAGGTACAATTGGCATTAAAGATGGTCCACTGATGGCCGGAGTTGATCGATTTGAAATTGAAATTCACGGAGTTGGTACACACGCGGCTGTACCAGATGCTGGAGTAGATCCTATTGTCGCATCCTCTCAAATTGTGATGGCACTGCAAACAATTGTAAGCCGAAATATAAGTTCATCTCATAATGCAGTTGTTAGTGTTACAAATATTCATGCAGGAAATACGTGGAACGTGATTCCTGAAAAAGCTACGTTAGAAGGAACGATTCGCACATTCCAAGCTGAAACACGTGAAAAGATTCCAGCACTCATGGAGCGTATTATTAAAGGTGTATCTGATGCATTAGGTGTAAAAACGAAATTCCGTTTTTATTCAGGTCCTCCTGCTGTTCACAACGATAAAGCTCTTACAGACTTATCTACTCAAGTTGCCACAAAGATGAATCTTAATATCATCTCGCCTAGTCCGTCAATGGCTGGAGAAGATTTCTCATTTTACCAACAGGAAATACCAGGTTCATTCGTCTTTATGGGAACGAGCGGTACACATGAATGGCATCATCCTGCTTTTACAATTAATGAAGAGGCACTGCCTATAAGTGCAGAATACTTTGCTTTACTAGCCGAAAGAGCACTTAAACAATTCTCATAAAAAAAGCCGTTCAAAGTGCATCTCAGCACCCTGAACGGCTTTTCTTATTAAGTTAAATCACGTTTTAAAAACACAGTATATGAAATACATAAAAATACGAACAAATAAAGTAACAACATACATGATGCAAACGGGAATGTTACTCCATCAATAAAACTTCCATTCTTTGAAATACTATATAAATCTGTGTTTGCTGGCAATAAATATTTCGCCCAGTGATATCTAGTGGCTGCTAATAGCGCAATATTGCCTGATAAAGCAAGGAATAGTGAAATACCAATTGCACCTCCACTAGATCTTGTTAACACAGAAATCATAAATGCAAACGATGCGTACACAACCGTTGGTAACCACGATAAAACATAATATTTACTTGCTTCTACAAAAATGTTTTGTTTTATTATATTTCCATCTTGGAAAATAAACTCACTCCATGCAGGCTGTTGGAATTTATAAATAACAAGTCCACATAAAGCGGAGAAGATCATATTAAATATAAATAATAAAGCTGCAAATATAACAATTGCTAAAAATTTTGCTGTTAAAATTTTAAAGCGACTCGCTGGTCGTATCGTTAAAAATTTATATGTTCCCCAGCTATATTCATTCGCAAAAATTGTACTTGCATACACGAGGATAAATGGGAGCAAAATTGGAAATACGATAAAACCTGTATCTCTCATGAAAGAAAGTGGAGAACTGCTTGCCGGTGCTGTATCCGTATCTAAATGCTTCATCTTAAGCTGGTATTCTTTTACAAGCTCATCCCCTGATTTTTCTGCTAAAATAGCTTCTTTTTTCATGCCAAGCTTTTTCTCAATTTCTACAGTTCGTTCTGTATAATCTACTTTCCATCCTTTTGTTTCCGGTTCAAAATACTTTACCGTAACCCATCCTAATCCGATTATTAATACTGCAATAACTGCAAATGGAATAATCGTTCGCTTCCGCTTAAATATTTTATACAGTTCGTTATATACTAAATTAAACAATATCTTTTCCCCCTGTTAATTCTAAAAATTGCTCTTCTAACGTTTTTCTTTCTTCATATACACGATACACTTGAATATTTTTCTCAAGCAATGTACGAATAACATTTGGGATTTCTTCATCTTTTACATTAATAAGTAATTCATTATCTTTTACTAAAACATCATGCCCTAATATTTCTGCTGCTTTATTCGCATCATCTACACGTATACGGATCGTCTCCATCTCTTCGCTTTGGCTATGCTGAATATTTTGCGTAGCCACATATTCCCCGTGCTGAATAATGATAACTCTGTCACACATTAATTCAACTTCTGAAAGTAAGTGACTTGATACAAGTACAGCTTTTCCTTGTTCATGTGCAATTTTTTTTATGTACATTCTCATTTCATGTATTCCACTAGGGTCTAATCCATTTGTCGGTTCATCTAGTATCAACACGTCTGGATCGTGAATAAGTGCCTGAGCGATTCCTAAACGTTGTCTCATGCCGAGTGAATACGCTTTTACTTTGCGATCAATTACTTGTCCCATCCCTAACAATTTCACTACTTCATCGATACGTTCTTCGGTCACATTACCATTCATTCGTCCGAAATATGTTAAATTTTCATAGCCGCTCAAAAAAGGATAAAATTCAGGTGTCTCAATTACCGCTCCAATTTTCGCAGCTGTTTTTTCGAATTGCTGTTTCACAGATTGACCATCAATCCATACTTCACCTTCTGTCATACGGATCATACCAACCATCATTCTCATTAAAGTCGTTTTTCCAGCACCGTTTGGTCCGAGTAAACCGACAACCTCGCCTTTTTTCACTTCAAAACTAATATTTTGTACAAGTGTCTTTGATCCGATTCGCTTCGTTAACCGATCGACTTTTACAATTGATTGTTCATTTGTCATTCTATACAACCTTTCCTTCCCATTCTTTGTCAGGTCTTTTCACTGTAACATGATTATTTTTATGTGTAAAATAGAAAAAAGCATGATTTCTCATGCCCTTTCTTTAAACCGCAACGAATTTTCATCTTTTAAATTTCGAACAAATCGATAACATTGCATCATCGATATTAAAACGACAGTCATCATAATTACACTAATAATTACAACTGCATATATTGTAATTGGCGCACTATTTATTCCTTGTATCCCTGCGATTTTCATAAAGATAACCGTGAATAATTTCAAAAATAGCATCCCATTAATTAATCCAAAAACAAATGCTGCTCCATAAATGAATAATTGCTCCTGACATAATACACATAGTACCTCTTTTCTTTTCATATTTTCTTCTACATAAGATATAAACTCCTCCCTCCTCACATGCAAAAGGGAGTACATCATTTTATATGTAGTAAAAATACATATGAAAATTAGTACAATAAAAAGTGTGTAAAAGTACATTTGAAATACAAATGCATTCCCTACTTTCAAAATAGCTCCTTCATTAAATTGTAACGATATCATAAAAAACAAAATCATAGTACTCATAGCAATCCACATAAATTGCTTCATCCTTTTGGTAGCAAATGTTATAATATTTTTTCTCGCTAACCGACATAAAGACATAAAATTCTTCCCCTACCTTATTACATACGCATTCTATACTACTAGTGTATAAAAATATGACATTTTAAACATCGCACTACAATCGGAATTTCTTCTAAGTCTTTAGTCCTAGAAAACGAAATGATAAAAAATCACATTTAGAATATAATTGTAAAAAGGAGGAGGTTGCATGCGTATAAAATTACTATCAATCTTGTGTTTATTATTACTCACAAGTTGTAGCCAAATAAAAAACAATGAAGTTGCCATTGTTGAGCCATACAAATTAACAAAAGAGCAAGCTTCTATTTTACAAATGACTCCTTTTCAAGAAGGAAATAGCATATTTTATAACGTTACGCTTAAAAATGATAAAGATGAAATAAATGCTACAATTGATTATTATAACAATGGTAAGAAAACAAAAGAAATTGCTAATATAGCTACCTCACATTTTTCAAAAAAGAAAGTAAAGCTTTCTTTTTTACCACCACATTTCCAATTTGATAAAGATATACAAGAAAAAAGGCAGTGGTATCTGAATATTGAAGGTGGTTCAACACTTGTTCCTGAAGAAGCGCCACCAAGCGTAAATAGCTTTGCAACTACTACAATCCAATTCATAAAAAATTTAAAATACAATCAAAAAACAACTTTAGCTGCTGTAATCCAAACCAGTAAAGAAACTGTAAGCGTCCCTACAATTGACGAAGAAAAGGGTATTGATTTACTCTTAAAAGAAAATGAACACGTTTATCTATTTAGTATCGAGCTAAAAAAAGAACAATAAAGCGGAAATGCAACTTAAGTTGCATTTCCGCTTTATTGTTTAATAAGGTGTACTTTTATGGATTTGAATCAAATCCATTTTCTGTTACTACTATTACTCATCTTCTACTTCTATTCTTTTCTTCTCTCTTGCAATTTTTAAAAACTCTAGCAGCTCTGGATTACTATTCATTTTTTTGTAAGCCACTGACATTTCTGCAACGAAATTAGAATCATATAACTCTTTATATACAACTTCTGTTTTATATAACTTATTTGCCGACACGGGTATTACTGTAATTCCAATCCCTGCTGCTACAAGCCCCATAACTGTTTGATACTCTGTTGCTTCTTGTACAATACGTGGACTAAATCCAACTTCTCTACAAAGAGATAAAATTGTATCATACAAAGCTGGCCATACTGGTCTCGTAATAAATACAAACGGCTCATCTCGTAAATCTTCTATATGTATTTCATCTTTCTCTGCAAGTGGATGTGCCTTTGGTAAACACAAAGTGCAAGATAACCTTTGAATTGGCTCTAATTCTAATAATTGCGTTGGAATTGGTGGACGTAAAAAGCCAATATCGATACGGTTATCATGAAGTGCATGAACTTGATCTGGTGTTGACAATTCATGTAATGCAACAGACACTCTCGGAAATTTCTTTCTATATTCCCTAACAATTGATGGTAAAATATCATATATCGCCGCACCTACAAAACCAATTGAAAGTGATCCTACTTCTCCCCTTTGCGCACTTTGTGCAACTTCTACTGCTTTTTCAATTTGTTCAAACGCTTTTTTTACTTCTTTTAAAAACATTTCTCCTGCTTCTGTTAGTTCAACCTTTCTTTTCGTTCTTGAAAATAATGTAACTCCCATTTCTTTTTCTAATTGCTGTATTTGTTGACTAAGTGGTGGTTGTGTCATTTGTAAACGAGCAGCCGCCCGTCCAAAGTGTAACTCTTCTGCCACAACAACAAAATATTGCAAATGCCGTAATTCCATTTTTGGACACCCTTTTCACTTTCGATTAATATGTCTTATATATTAATAACATATAATTTATATATTAGACAAATATTTTGAATGAACGTATAGTAGAAATTGTTAATTCTTTTTTACAATTTTTATGTAACAAAAGAAAGAGGTGGTTACTGTATGAAATGGTGGAAGTTAAGCGGACAAATTTTATTACTATTTTGTTTCGCTTGGACAGGTGAATGGATTGCAAAACAGGCACACCTCCCAGTTCCAGGAAGTATAATCGGTATTTTCTTATTATTAATTTCATTAAAATTTAACCTAGTTAAAAAAGAATGGATACAGGACGGAGCAGATTTTTTATTAAAAGAACTTATTTTATTTTTCATCCCTTCTGCAGTCGCTGTCATACGTTACAGAGATACACTAACACAATATGGAATCGATCTCATTTTAATTATTATGATTAGCACTCTTTGCGTTACCTTAGTTACAGGACTTTTAACAGAATTGCTACTAAAGCGGAAAGGATCAACGCAATGATCGGATTTCTTTGTTTACTATTAACACTATTCACATATTGGCTATCAAAAAAAATGTATCAACGCTGGAATTGGAGTCTACTTTCTCCTCTTCTCGTCTGTCCCATTATTTTAATTGCTTTATTGCTCGGATTAGATACACCTTATGAAACATATGAATCTGGTGGTCATTGGTTAACTGAATTATTAAAACCCGCAACAGTTGCTTTTGCATGGCCAATCTATAAATACTTTGATTTATTAAAGAAACATGGAATGGCTATCTTACTTAATGTCATTGTCGGTTCGTTTTTATCAGTCATTACTTCAGCACTACTAGCAAATTATTTTCAAATTGATTCATCACTAGAACATAGTTTAGCGCCACATATCGTAACAACACCAATCGCAATGGCTATTTCAGAAATGATTGGTGGCATGTCACAATTAACTGCTGTATTTGTCGTTTTAACTGCCTTAACAGGAGCATTGCTCGGTCCTTCTCTCATACGTATTTGCCGTATTAAAACAGCAATCGCAAAAGGTATTATGTTAGGAACAAGCGCAAATGGAACCGGTACATCAAAAGCATTCGAAATCGGTCCTGTGGAAGGAACAATTGCAAGTTTATCTATGCTTTTAACAGCAGGCGCTAGTTTAGTTATCGTTCCGCTTTTCTTGTCTTGGATACATTAAAGAAGCAAGTATTTACATACTTGCTTCTTTATCTATATATTGGCACAGCAATTCATAATCCTCTGGAAAAGCTAAACACAATTGTTCAACTTCATGTATCCCTTTCCAAGCAATTTCATGTATTAACTCATCAGGATCTTGGATTTTCATATTACCGCCTATTTGTTTAACAAAATAATAATGGACATACACTGGAACACCGTATGTAATACCCTCTTTTTCATATATTTTATTTACAACTTCCACATTGTAACCTGTTTCTTCCCAAACTTCCCTAATACAACATTCTTCTAGTGTCTCTCCCTTTTCAAGTCCTCCACTTGGGACAGACCACCTTTTTTCTTCTCCCTCTTTGCCCTGCAGTACCATTAAAACTTCCTTTTTTTCATTTACACATACCGCTGCACTACCTATCCATCTCTCCATAAACATCCCTCCCCTACTAAAATTCGCCCTCTTTTTTATTTTCCCCTTGAAAAAAAGAGGAAAAAAATAAAACAATGACGAAAGATTACATCAACTTCATAGGCAATCCCTTCTTAGAAATTAAAACTGGAAGGATGAAAATATGATTTCTAATTATGTTGTGGAATGTGTCTTTTGTGAAGAAAATCGAAAGCCTCGCCAAGCTATTGTCACAGTTCCCGCCACTACTCAGCTACTAGCCATTGAAAAAGTGCGTGCGGAATGCAAACGTCGCTTCGGAAAAACTGTATTATTACAAACAGAAATTAAAGAAAAAATTGTTTTTGAACAAAAAGAAAGCTGACCATCAATTGGTCAGCTTTCTTATCCGATCATATTTTCACATGAAGATTAGGGGCATCCTCTTTAAGGATCGGGATTTTCCCATTATGTACGTTCCATAATGGTCATCGAACAATATATTTCTATACAATTAACTATTGAATAGAATAGGGCAAAACTTGTTCGCATTTTTAGAAAAGGGATAGGGATATAATTCAAGTAGTACTTCGAATACTCGAACTTTACACTCATAATATTAAAACAAATCCTTTTATATGGGAAATATGAATTACCTACATAATTCATTCGTAAAATATATTAATAGTTTGCTATATTAATTTTATCCCGCTATTTGTAAGCAGTAACCCCCTACTTATTATAATTTCACCTTATTCCATCAATAGCATACATCCAGCTAAAACCGGTGTCATAATCATCGAAAACCTCAAAAGCATTCGCGGTGCATAATTTGTAAACTTCGCGCCAATATATGCCCCTAACATGGTCCCGATTAATACTTGCAATAACAATATATAATCTAAATATCCTTCCGAACTATATCCTAGCCCACCCCCAATTGCAATCGGTAATATAACAAGCATCGTTGTCCCTACAGATTGCTGAATCGTTAGTCTCAATAGAACCATTAATCCAAGCTGAATAAACGGTGCAGAACCAATCCCAAATGAACCAGCCATCATTCCAGTAACTAATCCAAGGCATATACATTTCAACAAGTAGTTCATGGAAAACTCTTTATGCTTATATAAAGATGACTGTTCTTTGTTTTGGAACATAATTAATTTAATAAACATAAAAATTGCCGATAAAAATAACATCCCAGCTGTAAACCAATGAAGAAGATGTGCTGGTATAAGTGAACCAAATTTAGAACCAATATAAGAGCCAATTGCGCCAAATCCTCCAACAATCCCGCCTATAATAAATGCAACATTGCCTTCACGGTAATGACTGACAACACCTGATAATGTCGTAAATGCCATTGCAGTTAAAGATGTTGCAAGAGCAACATGAATAGGAATATGAAATACTAAAGTGAGTATCGCGATAATAAACCCAGCTCCTCCAGCTCCAACAAATCCTAATAAAATACCCATTACTAACATTGTTATAATAATTGCCACAGACTTTCCCTCCAGTAACACAATTATCCATCATATTTATCCTTACATACAAATAAAAAGCATCCTAGACGGATGCTTTTTATTTCAAAAATATGTACTTAATCTTGATTAATCAAAATAACCGCTGGACCAGCGACCACTACTCCAGCTACTTCTATTTTTTCAAATTCCTTTACTGTAATAGATATAACTCCTTCTCTTTCCATCAATTCTTTACTCAGGACATCAGTCGGGATTGCTTTCACCGTCTTACCTCCTTTTCATTTATACAATATGATAAAGTAAAACTTTAATGAGTGGGGTTTTTGTCCGTACTTATTAATTATTACCCCTCACCAATCGGACTAATAATCACCCAATGCATCTATATATATGCATCACCTCCGCTTTCATTCCTTATTCCACTCAAAAACCTTCTCCCCCTTCCGTGACATATTGAAAAATAAAAAAGAAGCTATAACATATAGCTTCCCTCTACGTTTCTTTAATCTTTATGCACCGTATATTCCATGACTTTTCCATCTCTATCAAATTGGAAAACAAGCTGTTCGCTATCTATTGGAATAAAGCCACGTTCAGTCCCAAGATAATACAAAGTGGTAACTCCTTCTTCCCCACTTCTCGTTTCCGTTGGAGCTCCTAACAATTGTATAATTTCTTCATTTGATTTCCCTATTAATTTATATTTTTGTAATAGATCATCTACCATATATACCCGCTTATCTGCATGATTTAACCATCTATTTTGATTAAACTTTGATGTATATTCATTTACACTTAGTTGTACAGTGCACACTATTAATGGTATGAGTGCTACTATTAAAACCCCCAACATTTGCTTCTTTTCTTCATTACGATTTTTAGAAACATATAAAATAGCCCTTTGAATCATGACTAATAAAACAAATGGTATGAATACTACAAAAATGCTCCTTACACTTAAGGGTATATGGACCATATCAATGACGAATATAAATAGAATGTACATTACTATATACAAACAAAAATAGACATACAAAATGCCACGTAGCATAGCGTTCAGAAAGATCTCCCCTTTTAACTCACTATATAATTCATCCGGCTAATCATTTCTCGAATCTGTTCTAATTCTTGCACTGTATATACTACTTTCCCTGCTAAGATTTCATTTCTGAAGAACGTTACAATTTGCTCCCGATTTTTTAATCTAGGTGTTTCCTCACTAGAAAGATCTATTATTTCTTTTCCATTTTCATTATAAAAATATACAACTGGTTTTACCTTTTCTTTTATACTATTAGCCTGCATTTCTTTCAAACAATTGTATAAAATTTGAGATAGTTTCTTCACCTTATATACTGGATTTCCTTCATTTTTCACTTGTATAGTTGACGAATCTTTACCTACTATATATTCAAATGTCTCTTCTTTTTCAACTTCTTGTTGATACTTACCCATTTCATCAATCATAAATGAATATATACCAGCATTTTCTTTCGTTAAACCATGAATTAATTTCTCTTCCCATTCTTTCGTCTCAAGTAGATAAATACCAGTTTTGCACAAGATGAGATGATGGATTCGATTATCGTTTATTTCACTATTATTTTTAATAAAAACATTCGGCATGATTTGAATTTCAGCATCTAATATGATGCCTTGCTCTATGAATCCTCGCTTCATATAATGTAATGTTTCGTACGTATTCATTTCAGCACCGTTTTTAGTATATTCTCGTAAATTTGCAATTAATTTTTGAAACATATGTATTTCGTTATTATGTTTATTTTGCATTTCACTACGTTCTTTACTATGCTGCATAGCTAATTGATTTTTCATCATACGCATATTTTCAATTTCTCTATTTGCACTTACTTGTAAATCATTGTATTTTTTCTGTTCCATATTTTTTAAATTATTTTGTTGTTCTTTATGCTCTATCACTGTAGCTGCAATTTCATTTTTATACGTTTCAATCGCTTGTTTCTTTTCAAATTCCACTTGCTGACTCTCTGATTCTAACTGTTTATTTTTATAAAACAGCACAAATGCTACAGCTAATAATATTAAAATCGCACCTATTAGCACATAATTCATATTTTTACTCCTTTATTTCATTTTCGATTATTTTTTATAAATATATCTACTATAGTATACTATGGTTTCGATATAGACTTTGTAAAAGTTGTATATTTTTAATAAAAGGCACCTCTGACGGGGCACCTTTTATTTTCACTCTATTGTACACCATACTGAATATAACTCGGATCGTAGTATATCCATTGATTTGTCCCTAAGCAAAGCCATCCATCTTGTTCTCCCCAAACTTCATATGTTTCGCCACGATTCAATTGGCGAATTACACTAGACTGTAAAGATGGTCCACTTCTCAAATTCACATTATCTCCATTAATTATAGCAACCCCGTACACTGGAGTTGCATTATTAGGCGGGGAAACATTACCTCCACCACTTGCTCCATTCCCTTTTAAAGCTTCTAATGAAACTGCAGCTGATACATCACAATTTCCTACGCCTGAAATTTGTCCAGAATCTGTGTACTGCCACGCTGTCCACGCTGTCCATCCACCAGCATCAGCAGGCGGTGTACTCGAGTATTTAGCAATCCAAAGCGGTATATCACTTAATCCGCTAATTCCGAACTCATTAATATACCAAACTCCTGTATATAACATTACATCTTTTCCAGTAGCCTGTTTCACATAATTTATGAAGCTTCTTGCCCAATTCGATATAGCGTTACCAGTTAAATTACTGTTGCTCGGATCTGTTGGTGATTCTAAATCCAGAACTGGCATTAAGTCTGTCTGGTTATTTTGTAATATACCCACAAAATATTTTGCCTCTGAAATTGCATCATTTTGTTCTGGGCGTGCAAAATGGTATGCACCAATTAATACATTCGCATTTCGTGCTGCTTGTACATTCTTAGTAAAAGTAGGATCAATGTAGTTTACACCTTCTGTCGCTTTTGCATACGCTGCTGGAATTCCAGATGCCTTCACTGCATTCCAATCAATATTCCCTTCCCAATGAGACACATCAATAAACGTAACATTTGAACTTGATCTGTTTTGCATATAAAATCTCCTATCAATTTTTTTACTTCGTATACATACAATATGTACAAGTTTCATAAGAGGACACAACATTTATGCTATAGAAACAAAGAGTAAACATATGTTGTATACAAAATAAAAAAGACCTTGTATTACAAGGCCTTTTGCAAATTCACTTTATTTTGTAGCAAGTACATATTATAATACAAACCTTGCTCACTTAGTAATTCTTGATGTGTTCCTCTTTCTACTATCTCTCCATCATGCATCACAAAAATTTGATCTGAATCTTGAATTGTAGATAACCTATGCGCAATGGCTATCGTCGTTCTACCTTTTCGCATTTGTTGCAACGCTGTTTGAATAGCCTCTTCTGTTTCTGTATCGATATTAGCTGTTGCTTCATCTAATACTAATACTTTCGGATTCGTTGCTATCGTTCTAGCAAAAGCAATTAATTGTCGTTGACCGCTTGAAAATGCTGCACCTCTTTCTACTACTTCTGTTTCATACTGTTTTGGTAACTTTTCAATAAACGTATTTGCTTGCACAAATCGAGCAGCTTCTTTTACTTCTTCATCCGTAATTTCTTCATTATACATACGAATATTTTGCTTTACATTTCCAGCAAATAAAAATGCATCTTGCAATACGAGTCCTATTTTCTTTCTAATTTCTCGTTCTTCAAATTTTTCTAAATCTACACCGTCTATTACAATATTTCCTGACTTAATATTATAAAATCGCATTAACAAATTCATAATCGTACTTTTTCCGCTACCAGTATGCCCAACAAAAGCAACCGTTTGCCCTTGTTTCACGTGAAATGATACATTTTTTAAAACGTCACGCTTTCCATCATATGAAAAAGTAACATTTTTAAATTCAATATCCCCATCCACAACTTGAGGATTCTCATTGCCTTTTTGAACCGGTGCTAAATCTTTCTCGTCCATTAAATGAAATACACGTGATGACGAAACAAGTGCCTGTTGGAAAAAGGACAATTTCATCATCATCTCATTTACAGGTTGGAAGAAACGATGTATATAGTTAACAAAAGCATATAAAACTCCTACTTCAACAGGGCTCTTTAAAGCATCAATCCCAAATAAACCTAGTACTAACGCAATAGCTACAATATGCACTAAATCCGTAGCTGGTCGTAAAAGTAATGCGTCTAACTTCAAAGTACGTCGCCCTGCACTATAATGTTTATTATTCACTTCTTCAAACTCTTTTCTCATACGTTTTTCTTGTCTGAACACTTGAACAATATTCATTCCTTGTATGGACTCGTTCAACTTTGCATTTAACACGCTTAGTTGATTACGTACTTCTAAATAAAAAGCTGCACTTTTCCGGCGATATAATACCATAATCGCAAACATTATCGGAATTAATACGAGAGAAAATAGCGCTAATTTTACATCTAATAAAAACATCGCTACTAAAATACCTACTAAAAAGACTACATTTTTCACAAATGTTGATAATACACTAACATAAAAATCTTTAATCGCTTCCGTATCATTTGTTATACGCGATACAAGTGTACCAATCGGCGTACGATCAAAGAAACTTAATGACAGCTTTTGAACATGTTCATATACTTCAACTCGCATATCTTGAACAATCTTAAAAGCAATGTTCTGAAAGTACAATAGATTTAAATACGTAAATAATACTTTTAATAAATGAGCAACTATGTAAATTACAAATAAAGTAACGAGCGCTGATCGTTCAAAATCCCGCGGTACTAGGTGTTCATCGAGGAATTGTTTAATTAAAAAAGGACCCATCATTTCCGTTACTGTCGCACCAACTAAAAAGATAAATGCTAAAGATAGCAACCCTTTATATGGCTTCATATAGGAAAGCAATCTACTTAAATCACTTCGCTTCTTCTCTACCATCATACGCCTCCTTTCTCGACTAAAGCTTCTAATTGCTGGCTTTCATACATTTCCTTATACCAGCCGTTTTCCTTCATTAATTCCTCATGTGTACCTCTTTGTACAATTCTACCTTCATCAACAACAAGAATAAGATTGGCATGCTGAATTGCACTTAATCGGTGTGCAGTAATAATCGTCGTTTTCCCTGCTCTTTCCCTCTTTAAGGCACTTAAAATCGTCTCTTCTGTTTTTGCATCTACTGCTGATAAACAATCATCCAAAATTAAAATTTCAGCATTTGTTAATAAAGCACGAGCAATAGAGATTCGCTGTTTTTGGCCACCAGATAACGAAACACCTCTTTCCCCTACTACTGTTTCATATCCTTCTGAAAATTGGAGGATGTCATTATGAATACAAGCAATCTCTGCAGCTTGGGTAATTTCATTATATGTAGCATCCGCCTTTCCAAAGGCAATATTCTCACCAATACTTGCTGAGAATAAAAAATGATCTTGCGGCACGTATGAAATGGCAGAACGGACACCATGAAGTGTTATATCTCGAATATCTCGCTCCCCAATTTTTAATTCACCATTAAAATGATCATACTCACGGATTAAACATTTTAATAAAGTTGTTTTCCCTGCGCCTGTACGTCCTACAACTCCTAGCGTTTCGCCCTTCTTCAAATCAAAGTGAATATCGTTTAAATGTAACAATTCATTTTTCTTATACGAAAATGAATCAACGGCAAACGAAACATTACCGCTCGCTATTGTCTGTACAGCTTTTTCGCTATTTACTACATCTGATTTTTGTGAAAGAATTTTTTCTACACGGTCATATGAAGCACGCCCACGCTCCATAATATTGAATAACCATCCAAACGCTAACATTGGCCAAACGAGGGTACCTAAATATGTCGTAAATGTAACGAGATCACCTACTGTTAATTCACCTCTTACAACTAATACCGATCCATAACATACTGCGATTAAAAAAGAAAATCCAACGATAAGAGAGATTGTCGGATCAAATAACGAATCAATACGTGCAACTAACACATTTTTATGTACAACATCTTCTGATTTTCTTCGAAACGCCTGCAAATCTTCTTTCTCTTGTCCAAGCGAGCGAATCACTTTCATTCCACTCATACTCTCTTGCACTTTATCATTGATTTCCGAAAACGATTGCTGTGCTTTATGAAACCTTTTATGTAATAAAGTTCCATAATAATTTGTCGAAATAGCTACAATCGGCATTGGAATTAAACTTAATAATGTTAACTTCCAGCTAATTGTAAAACCCATCGCTACGAGTACACATCCTCCGACAGCTAATGAGTCAACAAGCGTCAAAACACCTGCTCCAGCAGTTTGCTGGATCGCTTGAATATCATTGGTCGCATGTGCCATTAAATCACCTGTTCGATTTGACTGATAGAAAGATGGACTCATCTTTGTAAAATGTTCATATAAATTTTTTCGTAATTGGCGAGCTAATTTTAATGAAGACCCGAAAATCATAATACGCCATATGTAACGTAATATGTACATCGTAATGCCTACAATTACTAATAGTACAACCCATTTTAGTAACTTATCGGTCGTCAATGTTCCATCATTAATTTCATCTACAACGATTCCAATTACTTTTGGTGCTACAAGTTCTAAAAGTGCAACGCCAAACAATAAAATAATTCCAGTTATGTACGCTCGTTTTTCTTGTTTAAAAAACCACGCTAAATTCATAAACACTTTCATTTTTTTCCTCCTCCCTTAAAATGAGCGATGTTTTCAGTTTACCAAAAATACAGAATTTTTAAAAGTTTTAAAAACTATAACTAACAAAAAGAAAGACACTCTTAGCGAGTGTCTTTTAGCGCTTATTTCATTTGTTGCTTGTTCATTGCGCTCATCATTTGATTGATTTTCTTTTGGGAAGGTTTTTGTCCCATTTGCATCATCATCATTTTTAACATTTGTTCGTTAATTGGTGGATTTTTTTGTAAGTAATTCATCATATATTTGCGGGCAATGAAAAATCCTAACGCCACGCCTGCTACTAGTGCTACTACGCCCACTAGAATACCTAACCAAATTGGCATATATTTTCCTCCTTCATGTTGTCTACCTTACAGTGTACTAAAACCTTTTCAATAAGACAAGATACAATTCGACATTTTTTACACATATGTTCGTACTTGTTTTAGAGGATTCAGCCATCCGTACTTTGTATTTTCATAATCCATAGCTAAAAATGTTAATTCACACTTTCTTAACACCTCAAAGAATGTTGTTTCCATAGAGACATTTCCAGAGGTATTCATACGAATATAGTGCGGTTTCACCATTATTTCGCCGTACTCCGCTCCCGTATAAAGTGTATGTGTATGATGTGTTCTATCATATTTACCAAGAACGCGCAAAGCTTGTTCTAATTTATGATGAATTTTCATTACTTGCAATGGCATCGTTATATACATCATTTGCTTATATAACACTTTTTTCTCCGAAAGGGACCCAGATTCTGAAAATCGAGCAAATAAATCAAAAAACAAATATTCACGACCAAAATAAGCTTTCGCAATATCCTCTTGAATTAAATACAATTCATACGTTTTCATTTTTCCACTCCCAATCTGGACAACCTTTTCTCTTCATTATATATAAGAAAATTTGCAATGATTGTCTGACTGCGGAGAGATAAAAAACTTTTTCTGTCGAAAAAACTCATTTACATAGAAAAACCTCTCCATGCCGGAGAGATTTTTCTGAAATCATTAAAGCATTTCTTTTACTTTACGAACAACGTTCTCTACAGTAAATCCATACTCTTCCATAATCTTCTCACCAGGAGCAGAAGCACCGAATGTATCGATACCTAACACATCTCCTTCAAGACCTACGTAACGGTGCCATCCGAATGTAGCACCCATTTCGATTGCGAAACGTTTTGTTACTGCTTTTGGTAATACAGATTCTTTGTACTCTGCAGTTTGAGCTTCGAAGCGATCCATAGATGGCATGCTGACAACCGCTGCGTCAACGCCGTCTACTGCTAATGCTTTTTGAGCTTCAACAGCTAGGCTTACTTCAGATCCAGTTGCAAGTAAGATTACATCAGCCGTTTCTTTCTTGCTTGCAGAAACTACATATGCACCTTTTGCTACTTTTTCATACGTATCATCTTTTGCACCTTCTAATGTTGGAAGGTCTTGACGAGTTAATACTAAAGCAGTTGGTTTGTTTGTAGATTCTAAAGCAAGTCTCCAAGCTGCAACAGATTCGTTACCATCAGCAGGACGGATAACAGAAACGCTTGGCATTGCACGAAGCGCTGCTAATTGCTCGATTGGTTCATGTGTTGGACCATCTTCACCAACAGCGATACTGTCATGTGTGAATACATACGTTACTGGCAATTGCATTAATGCTGCAAGGCGAATTGCTGGACGTAAGTAATCAGAGAATACGAAGAACGTACCACCGTAAGTTTTTAAACCACCATGTAGTGCAATACCGTTCATTGCTGCACCCATTGCGAACTCACGTACACCGTACCAAATGTTTTTACCGCTGTAATCATCTCTTGTAAAGTCTTTTTCGTTATTCATGTATGTTTTGTTAGAACCAGCAAGGTCAGCAGATCCACCGAAGAATGATGGTACAGACTCTGCAATTGCATTAATTACAGCACCAGAAGAATTACGAGTTGCTGCTTTTGATCCTAATTCATAAGTTGGTAGGTTTTGCTCCCAACCTTCTGGAAGTTGACCGTTCATTGCTGCTTGGAATTCGTTTGCTAATTCTGGGTATGCTTGTGCATATTCACCTAGCATCGTGTTCCACTCAGCTTGCGCAGTTTCACCAACATCTTGTACTGTTTTACGGAAGTTGTCATATACTTCTTCTGCTACGTGGAAGTCTTGCTCAGCAGTCCAAGCATATGCTTCTTTCGTTAATTTCGTTTCTTCTACACCAAGTGGAGAACCATGTGAAGCTGATTTTCCTGATTTGTTTGGAGAACCGAAACCAATTGTCGTTCTTACTTCAATTAGCGTTGGGCGTTTTTCGTCAGCTTTCGCTTCTTCAATTGCTTTCGCGATTGCTTCAATATCGTTTCCATCCTCAACACGGATTACTTGCCATCCGTATGCTTTGTAACGATCTTCTACACTTTCAGAGAATGAACGATTTAAATCGCCATCTAATGAAATATCGTTTGAATCATAAAGCACAACAAGACGACCTAATTGTAAATGAGCAGCTAATGAAGATGCTTCAGCAGAAACGCCCTCCATTAAATCTCCATCACCACAAATAGCGTATGTATAATGATCTACTACACTATACGCATCACGGTTATATTTAGCAGCTAAATGTCTTTCAGCCATTGCCATACCTACAGCAGTTGCAATACCTTGTCCAAGTGGACCAGTCGTTGCATCTACACCAGCTGTATGACCGTACTCAGGATGTCCTGGAGTTTTGCTTCCCCATTGACGGAAGTTCTTTAAGTCATCCATTGTTACATCATAACCAGATAGGTGAAGTAGGCTGTATAATAACATTGAACCATGACCTGCAGATAATACGAAACGATCACGGTTAAACCACGTTGGGTTATTTGGATTGTGTTTCATAAATTGAGTCCATAATGTATAAGCCATTGGTGCTGCACCCATTGGCATTCCTGGGTGACCAGAGTTTGCTTTTTCAATCGCATCGATGGATAATGTGCGAATCGTGTTGATAGAAAGTTGTTCGATTGAATGTGACATGCTATTCTTCCCTTCGCTTATATTAGTAAACGTTTTATACATTTATATGATAGCTTCCCACGCAAGATTATACAACATGTATCGACAAATATGTTGATATTTTTTTGGTTTTTTATAAAAAAATCAATGTTCCCGGGAATGTATGGGCATTCAATATGACATACTTTTTCATTATTTTTATTTTAAAAAGAAAGGGAATTATCTGTATATTTATACAAATTTCTTCTATACTTACTTTTTTTAATACGTTTTTAAAAACACAAAAAGCATCTAACTTCGATGCTTTTCAAATAAGTTAAACAATCCGTTTCCGAATCGAGCTTGAAATCAAATCAATTATAATTACCATTAAAATAATACCTAATAAAATAATCCCAACACGAGACCAATTCCGTGAACTCAGCGCAAAAATTAAAGGTGTACCAATCCCTCCTGCTCCGATAACCCCTAAAATCGCAGCGGATCGTACATTAATTTCAAATCTGTATAACGTATACGATAGAAAATCTGGTAACACTTGTGGTAACACCGCATACCAAAGTATTTGAAAACGGTTTGCTCCTGTTGCTAGTAACGCTTCCGTCGGTCCTTTATCTATGTTTTCAATTCCTTCTGAATATAGTTTTCCTAACATTCCAATAGAATGTAATCCTAAGGCTAATACTCCTGCAAAAGAGCCTGGACCAACAGCTTTTATAAATAAAAGAGCCATAACTAATTCAGGAAACGTACGAACAAAACTAAGCACAAATTTCCCAGATCCTGAAGTTAATTTTCCAATACTCATATTCGTTGCCGCCCAAAAGGCAAACGGAACAGATAAAAATGCAGAAATAAATGTACCTAATATCGCAATTGCCAACGTATCAATTAATCCATGTAATAAATCTTCACCATCTGGCAAAGATACATACGACCAGTCTGGATTTAATATCCCTGTCATAATTGCTTTCGTGATTTCACCTGCTGTGTCCTTTATCCCTTCTAATGGTACTCCTGAAAAGGCCCATACATATACAACTGTAAGTGCTATTAAAATAATCCAGCGATATATACTCGGTTTCTTCGGTTTTGGCACAATCATCGTCGTTCTATTCATTATAGTTTCTCCCGTAACAATGTACTAATGTAGTCAATTAACAAAACAACAATAAGGGTATAAATAATTATAGAAGCAGTTTGTTTATATTGTAAAAATCCAAGTGTACGATCATAATATAGTCCAATACCACCTGCTCCTACTAAACCTAAAACAGCTGCTGCACGTACGTTCACCTCAAATGTATAAAGAACATAGGAGACAAAATGTGCTTTCACTTGCGGAATTACCCCATAAACAATCCATTGCACCTTATTAGCTCCTACCGCTGTCATCGCCTCTAACGGACCTGGATCAATTGATTCAATTGACTCATACAACAATTTCGCTACAAGTCCAATTGAAAAAAAAGTAAGAGCCAAAATACCTGGAAGTGGCCCAATTCCAAAAATCGCTACGAAAATTGCCGCTAATAATAAATCTGGTATCGTTCGTATCAAATTTAAAATCATTCGAGCTAGACTGTATAAAAATGTGTTAGTAAACACATTACTTGCTGCAAACAGTGCAAGTGGAATAGCTAAAATCGCTCCTAAGGTCGTCCCAATAATCGCCATACGTATTGTATCTAACATCGCTGTTGTAATAACTTGAAAATAACTCCAATCAGGTGGCACCATCTCTTTCAATAGATCTACCATATTGGGAAAACCGTCTACCAGTTTTGAAAATGATGCATCTACTTGTACACTACTACTCCACAGCATTAAAATAACTAAAATAAACGTTAACATATGTTTCAACTTACTCGGCGGCTTCGGTATCGATTTCGAATATATCGTTACGTCACTCATTTAACTGCCACCTCTAACAATTCATTTTTCTGTGCTACATCTCCATAAATTTCAGCAAATTTTTCATCTGTCGCCTCTTCTACTGAACCATCAAAAACAATTTCTCCTGCATGTAATCCAATAATACGTGTCGCATATTGCCTAGCTAAATCAATAGAATGCAAATTCACAATTGTTGTAATTCCAAAATCTTCATTGATTTTTTTCAAATCATTTAATACTTGCTTTGTCGTAAGTGGATCTAACGATGCAACAGGCTCATCTGCCAATATGATTTTTGCTTCTTGTGCCAATGCTCTAGCTATTGATACACGTTGCTGTTGTCCTCCTGATAATTCATCAGCACGTGCATATGCTTTTTCTAAAATATTCACTCTTTTTAACGCTTGAAATGCGAGCTCCACATCTTCTTTCGGAAACAAACCTAACGTTGTACGTAATGTGGAATGATATCCAACACGACCAGCTAATACATTTTTTAATACTGTTGATCGCTTTACAAGGTTAAAACTTTGGAAGATCATACCGATATCCCGGCGCATACGCCTTAATCCTTTTCCTTTCGCAGCAGTAATAGACTCACCTTCAATAATGATTTCTCCTTCGGTAATCTCATGAAGACGATTTACGGATCTGAGAAGTGTAGATTTTCCAGCTCCAGACAGCCCTACCATTACAACAAACTCACCTTTTTGAATTTTCAAGTTTATATTATTCAATCCTTTTGTACCGTTTGGATACACTTTGGAGACATTTCGAAACTCTATCACACATCTTACCTACCTTCTATGTATTCAAAACGGCAAACTAACTGAAAACATCCCCTTTCAGCTAGCTGCCATTTCCATATGTATTATTGCGTTTTTACTTTCTTCCCATATTCACGAACGATGTCAAATTTACTATCATCAGATTTAACATATCCTTCATGTGAATATACTTCTTTAATGATTTTACGGCCTTCCTCATTCTTTCCAATTTCAATGAAAGCATCTTGTAATTTCTTGCTCCACTCTGCATCTAAATCAGATCGTACAGAAATTGTATCGTTCGGAATTTTCTCAGTAAATTTCACTATTTTCGTTTGATCAAATATATTCGGATAATCTTTTTTTACAATATTACGAGCATCTTGGAATACAACAGCCGCATCTACGTCACCATTTAAAAGAGCAATAAGCGACTGATCGTGACCTTTTAATGTAACAGGTTTCACATCTTTTAACGGATCAATTCCCTCTTTTAATAGAACAGCTGCAGGCCACACATATCCCGCTGATGACGTTACATCTTGATAACCAATTTTTTTACCTTTTAAATCTTTTACACTATTAATATTTGAATCTTTCTTAACAACAAACTCAGATTTATAATAATCTACTAAATCTTTTGTAGGGGCTCCTGTTTCATCCTCTACTCCAAAACGTTGTGCTTGTAAAATTACATTTGCAGCCTTCTTTTCATGTGCTAATACGTACGCTGTCGGCGGTAAAAATCCTACATCTACTTGTTTAGATGCCATCGCTTCTACAATTGTATTGTAGTTCGTTGAAATACTAACTTTTACTGGAATATTTAACTTATCACTTAATAGCTTCTCAAGCGGTTTTGCCTTCGCCTCTAACGTATCTGCATTTTGAGAAGGAACAAATTGAACATTTAAAGTCTTCGGTACATACCCTTTTTTCGTATCTTCATTTTTACTTGCGCTTGATTCCTTCGTTCCACAGCCACTTAATAATCCCGCTGCTAGTACAACTGTTGTGCTCATTGCAAAAACTTTTTTCAACATATTAATGCCTCCATTTTTCATTGTTATAAAATAACCTTTCATAAACATGAAGAAATATATCACATATTTTTACAAATAATTGATTATTTACAGAATCTTTACACATTCTATACACTCACATTAAAATTCTCTTCACATATTTGATATGATGAATTGGAAGATAACAATAGAAAAGGTGAGTCATATTGGAACAAAATCAAACTGTAACTTTAAACATCTTATTAACAAGCGATATACATGGCACTGTTTATCCTATTCACTACCAAGATAACTCCCCAGCAGAACTTGGTTTAGCTAAAATTTCTACTCTTATAAAAAAAGAACGTTCCCAAAATACAAACGTTCTTTTAATTGATAATGGCGACTTTATTCAAGGAACACCATTTACTTATCATTATGTTACATACGAAAAAAACAAAAAAACCCAATGTCCTTATTAGCGAATTACTTACAGTATGACGCTGCAATTATCGGCAATCATGAATTTAATTACGGGATGGATATATTAAATAATGCTGTGACTACTGCGAACTTCCCGTACCTATCAGCAAACATTTTAGATAAAAACATAAAGAAACCTTATTTCGGAAAACCTTATATAATCAAACAGATTGAATCCAATATAAAAATTGCTATTTTAGGGGTAACAACACACATCCATCAACTTAAGGTATATTTTCAAACAAAATGCGGTCTTTCCATATAGTTTTTTATTATCTTTTGTAGATTTTATAAAAGCGGGCATATCAAATAAACCCTGA
>NZ_JBPWAP010000059.1:0-30638 GCF_051776705.1 Bacillus cereus group sp. BceL291
TATATCAATTAGCTGAAAATGATGGGACGCCGTATGACGGGAAACTGTCACGTACGGTGTTAGGTGGGGGAAAAGGTGGAGATGATATCAAAGCTTTACCTATCACGCACATAGAAGTGAATGGCCAAAATTGCTCCCAGGGTTTAAGAAAAATAAGGATCAATTGGAAGTGTGGACTTTAGGACAAAGTGAACGTGATAAAGGATGTTTAGACCCATTCCGTGTTAGTGCAACAAAAGAAGATGCGATGAGTTTATCGTTGGAAGTTTTAACATATTTAACAGGTGTAACGCTAGAGAATTCAAAATATGACTTCCTATGGACAGCAATTCAACGAGTGGCAAAGAAAGAAGAGCCTTGTTTATCTTTAGTAAAAGATGAATTGTTTGAAATGAAACAAGATGGTGAATTGATCCAAGAAGAGTTGGCATTATTAACAGAATTAGTAACACGTTTAAATACAATTGAAAATTCGCCACTTGCAAATCTATTGTTTGGTAAGCCTGGCCAGGATTACAGAGCCTTAGATTTAGAAAGGGCTTTACAAGTTTTACAAATTCAACATTTATCATTACCACCATTAGAGCAAACTGTATTGAGTATTACTGATAAATTATCAGAAAGTGTTCTTACAGCTTTAACAGCATTCGGTAAATCCCTTATGCTTTCAACAGATCGTAAGAAATTTAAAGTTTATATTCAAGATGAAGCTAAAAACGTTATGCGAAATCGTGAAGGGGCAAAACTTTCGGATGAAATTATTCGTAAAGGGCGTTATCACAATACAGGATTATATCTTGGTACACAAAATGCGAGCGATTTTAATTCAGCGAATAAGGAGATTGCCAACGTTGGAATGAAATTCTCCTATTGCTTGAAAAATGATGCTGAAGCAAAAGAAATGTTAGGATATTATAATTTGCCAGTAACAGACGCTAATATAAGAATGTTGCAGAATTTAAAAAGGGGTCATTGCTTGTTCCAAGACATCTATGGACGTACGGCAGTTATTAAAGTTGATCCTGTTTTCAAAGAATTAGCAGAGGCATTTGATTCTTCAACGAAAACAGCGGAAGAACGTGAACAGGAACTCGCGGGCGCTTAATATAAGGCGAAATAGGAGTGAAGGAATCGTGAAATATAAAAGAACATTGGGCTATTTAGTAGGAGCTATTGTGGCTGGAGGGTTAATTGTAACAACCCTTACAGCCTGTCAATCTACTAAAAGTGAAGTGATAGATAATCAGAAATCGATTAATATAAAAGCGGCTGATAAAGCAGCCTTGGAATATATGAAAGCTTATATTGAATTAGATAATAAAAAAATGAATGAATTGCATATAAATGAATACGAATTTTTGAAGGAATACAATGTAACATATCCAGGGGCAAGTGATAAATTGAACGGGCGATATGAGCTGTTTAGGTATGATCTAGAAGAAGGTTCAAATGAATTTTATTACAAGGCTCGTTATTATCATCCAGGTACAGGTGGGAAGAGTAGTGTGGAATTAAAAATGATAAAAGATAAAAAAGATGGAAAATGGAAGAATTACGGTTGGGCTTGGGGAGATACTCACAATTTAGAGTCCATTGTAGGAGATAAGAAGCCAATACAAGTCCATAAGTGGGAGGGGGAACGAGAATGAAAAAGCTCTTCCCTCTTTTTATGGCCATTTTTATTTTATTTGTCGGTACTGTGCCGAATGTAGCCTTTGCAGAGGACGAACCAAAAGCGTCAGAGGCCAATACAATTTCAGGTAACTTGTTTGATAAATCTAAGCAAGAAGATTTTGAGAATGTTCATTATGAGATAGATACCGCACCGCATAAAGACGATGAAAAAGGCTTTTTCTCAAAGGCTTGGGGCTATATGTTTGGTGATGATTCTGTAGGGAAAGATATACAGCGGAAAATTAATGGAGTCGGTCAATGGATAGTTTCATTAATGTTTCAGTTTGGAGTTTGGTTGACAAAAATATTGTTATTTATAGTAGAACAATCCTTCAGCCTAGATATTATCGATGTCGTTGCAGATAAATTAGGGAAAGCAATGCAAAATATAGCGGGAATAGGAAGTAAACCGGAATTTGAAAGTGAAGGTTTATTCCCATCGATTATTAAAATGACATGTATTTTATCTGTTATATATTTTATTTATTTGTTTTTTGTAAAAAGACAAATGACAAAGGGGATAAGTGAATTATTTAAGGTAGTGTGTGTTATTGCAGGTATATTGCTTTACATCGCAAATGCACCAGCGATTCTGAAAGGGATGAATACAATTAGTTCTGAAATTAGTCTTCAAGTTTTAAGTAAGACAACCGGAACAATCCATGGGAATCCAGGGCAAACAAAAAGTCGGGCTATAGCGAATGTGAAAGCACAAATGTGGGAATTGATGGTAGAGCGTCCTTATTTGTACTTACAATATGGTCAAGATTCACTAGATACTATTGGTGTAGAGAGGGTAAATAAATTAATCAATACACCACCTGGGGAAGATAGGGTTAAGTTAGTAACAGAAGATGTTAAAGAACATAAGAATTTTATGATGACAAATGAGTCGGTAGGGGAGCGATTGATATTTACCTTTATGTACTACATTGTAAATACTTTTGCAGGAGCTCCAACAGCGGTTATATGCTTGCTGATAGTAGCGTGCCAATTGTTGTTTATGGTAATGAGTATTATTGGTCCAATAGCGATGGCTTTTGCATTATTACCGAAAAATAGGCGCGTTTTAATTAGTTGGGCTGAACAATGGCTTAAACCGTTAGCCGCAAAAATTTTCTTGTCACTTATTGTAATTATTCTATTTTCAATTGCTGGGCTGTTATATGAACTTCCGGAAGCGGGAACATCTGGCTATTTAATGACGATGATCCTTCAGATTCTGGTATTTGTCCTTTGTTATATCTTTAGAGATAACATAAAAGCGGCATTCCGTAAATCGAAGGTTGCGTATAATTCATTTACGGATTTAGAGTATATGGCAGGCAAAACAAAGGATGGATTTAATCGAACAATGGATGGCATTAATGCAGGTGTAGGAAGAGCAAAAGATATGTTTGGAGATTCTGATCCAAATTATATGGGGGATGATCCTTCTGAACATACAGCTGATGAAAGCGGAACAAAACAAGCTACCCTAGATGAAGAGAAAGTTTCGGGAGAAAGTGAAGAAGAAAAAACAAAATATGCAAGTATTGGTGAAGAAGACGAACAAACAGAACAACATCAAGACGAAGAAAAGCAAGTCGAGGAAGAACAAGAAAGAGCCACAATTGATGAAGATGAGGATGAAGTGGTTGTAAATGCAGAGCAAGAAGAGACAGAAGAGTATCAAGAAGATCAAGAAGAAGTCAATCCAGAAAACCTTGCATCGTTAGAAGGAGTTGAAGAAGAAAATCCGGAGTTATCTGAAGTAGAAGATGCGGAGCAGCCTGAACAGGATGATTCTTCTCAATACGAAAATCAAGAAGGAGAAGATAACAACGAAGAACTTTCAAAAATTAATGAGGAAAGAGAAGGTACAGAAAAAAGCGATTCAGAATTGCAGGATGTAGAAGCTCAAGAACAAGGTGAGCAGGATGATCCATCTGATTATGAAACTGAAAACCAAGAAGGAAACAATGAAGAATTGGCAACGGTGAATGGAAATGATGAAGAAGAAAATCCGGAGTTGTCCGATGTAGAAGATATAGATCAGCCTGAGCAGGACGATCCTTCTCAATACGAAAACCAAGAAGGGGAAGATAATAACGAAGAACTTTCAGAAATTAGAGAGGAAGGAGAAGGGGCAAACCAAAATGATTCAGAATTGCAGGATGTAGAAGCTCCAGAGCAAGGTGAGCAGGATGATCCATCTAATTATGAAACAGAAAATCAAGAAGAAAATAATGAAGAATTGGCAACAATGAATGGGAATGATGGCGAAGAAGAAAATCCGGAATTGTCCGATGTAGAAGATATAAAGCAGCCTGAGCAAGATGATCCTTCCGATTACGAAACAGAACAAGATGGAGGGAACGGTGAAGTTTTAGTAACGACTGAAGAAACTGAAGTGGATTCAGCACAAAATAATGAACCGTTATCAGATGTAGAAACACCAGAACAAGTAGAACAAGATGATTCCTCTAATTACGAAGCTGGATATGAAGAAGGAAATGCAATGGAGTTAGCGACAACAGAAGAAAGTACTACAGACTCGCAAAAAGAGAATATGGAAGTGTCAGATGTAGAAACACCAGAACAGGTAGAACAAGATGATTCCTCTAATTACGAAGCTGGACATGGAGAAGGAAACGCAATGGAGTTAGCGACGACAGAAGAAAGTACTACAGACTCGCAAAAAGAGAATATGGAAGTATCAGATATAGAAACACCAGGACACCAGGAGCAAGATAACGTTTCGGAATATGAAACTGAAAATGGTGAAGGAGCCTTAAATCAAATTGCCAGTGTTGGACAGCTGAACTCTTCAGAAGGAACTTCAAATTCAACTGGAAAATCAGGTGATATTGTACCATCATTGGATGAAAAACAAGGGGTAGTTAATCCATCTGGTATAGATCAGGAAAGTGGGAGTGAAAATGAATTTGTATTAAATGAAACGAATGGAAAGGAATTGACTTCAACAAAAGGGTTGGAGGCAAAAAGTTCGACGAAAACGGAAGGTTTTAATTTAGAGGGAAGTCCAATTGGAAATGGTTCGACAAAAGTATCGTCAGTTGGTGAATTTAATATAGCGGAGCCTGGTGGAATGGGTATAAATAATGAATCGATGAATGTTAATGATATCCAAGGTGCATCCGTCGAATCTTCGGGAGACTTGACGATGACAAGCCCGGATTCGCTAGAATCTTCCGGTTCGATTCCTGGACAAACTATGAATGGAAGTAGTTTAGGAGAACAAGGGATAAAAGGTCAAACTATGAATGGAAGTAGTTTAGGAGAACAAGGGATAAAAGGTCAAACTATGAATGGAAGTAGTTTAGGAGAACAAGGGATAAAAGGTCAAACTATGAATGGAAATAGTTTAGGAGAACAAGAGGTAAAAGGTCAATCTTTTGAAGGGAGCCAAGTCTTGCAAAGACAAGGGGCTTCGCAAGAGATTAGGGGAGCGGTGGAAGCGAAGCCGTCAGAACATGTAGAGTCTTCGCAAGCCGATAAAATAAATAGAACAAATGAAACAACACATATAGAATCCGCACAAGCAGAAGTAGCAGCATCGCAAGAAATTATGATAGATGCGACACAACAAAAGGTAGAGTTAGAAACCTTAGCTGAAGAAAATGAAATAAAAATAGAAACAGAAACAATATAAAAATATGTATTTAGTTACAATGCCTCGCTAGTTTATAGCGGGGCATTTTTTGTAAGGGAGGTACATGAAGCGTGGATTTAGAGCACGAGGATATAGAGGAGAAAGAAGCCAAAAAGAAAGCGAAAATAAGTAAAGTCCGTAAACTATGGATGGTTAGTGGTTGTTTGTTTAGTAGTGTTTCTCTAATTGTAATTTTCTTTGTTTTAATAGGGATCGTCTTATTTATGCTTTTAGGTGATGAAAAAAAAGAACCAGTAAGTGGTGGGGGCGGATTAATAGGTAATACAGTTTGCCGCCCAGGGGATAAACAATTGACCGCAGCGGATTTAGACCCACACTTGAAGGGTGTGTTTGCATCTAAGGGGCAAGCTTTTATTGATGCAGGTACACAAAATAATATTGATCCAGTCTTATTAACCGCTATAGCGATGCTAGAAACAGGTAATGGTACAAGTAATGCTGTGAAAAAATATAACAATCCAGGTGGATTAATGAACCCCGCAAGTACTAACATGACAGGCTTTATTCAGTTTGCGACATTAGAAGAAGGTATAAACGGCATGGCTCGTAACTTATACAAAAATTATATCGGAATGGGAATTACAACAATTGAAGCAATTGGTGCTAAGTATGCACCGCCGGGCGCGGCAAATGATCCGCACGGTACAAATGGTTTATGGCCAGCTTTAGTTACAAAGTTTGCTCAGCAGTTAGGCGGGCTTACATTTAACTGTACACCAGCAGATAGCGGAGGTGTTGGGAATGTGGGTGATCCTAGCTCGTATGGATTTGTTTTACCGATTCCAGGAAGTCCACTTGTTACCAGCCCATATGGTCCACGTTGGGGAACCATTCATAAGGGGACTGATTATGCATGTACGCGAGGACAGACAGCAATTGGCGCGGCAAAAGCTGGTCGAGTTGGTTTTGCACAATTTGGAGCCAGTGGTAGTGGTTTTGGTGGATACGGAAATGCGGTAGTCTTAGAGCATGAAGGTGGTTTGTGGACGTTGTATGGCCATATGGACGCACTTTCGGTGCAACAAGGACAAATGGTTCAAGCAGGTCAACAACTGGGTATTTGCGGGGCTACAGGGCAAGTGACAGGACCTCATTTACACTTTGAAATCAAAACATCATTTAAATACGGACAGCTTGATCCAGCACCGTATATGCCGAAATAAGGAGGAAATCAAATGAAACAAATATTACAAATTGGCGCAATTATCGCGTTGAGTATTACAAGTTTGACGCTATGGAGTAGTAATTCTGATCTAAAGGGTGAGGCTAAACAACAGAAGACAAAACTTACAGCTAAAATAAATGAATTGAAGAATGAAAATAGAGAATTAGAAGAGCGTTTGCAAGTTTTAAAAGAAAATACGCAAGAAAAAGGTCAGGTAGTGGCCAAAAATTTTGTAGAAACTTTAATGACTTATGACAGTAATGATAAGGAGAAAAAAGGGCTTGAAGCATTACGGAAATTAGTTAAGGGAGAAGCGGAAAATAAATTGTTTAATGCTGGTGAGGATTCACATAAGCAAATTGATGATGCAGCCATTCATTACATGACAAAAGCGAATGTAAAAGATATGTACTATACACGTTCAGCTGAAGACAAAGCAGATGTTACTGTCAATTATGAATACGTAATTTCAATTGAGGGAGAGAAGAAAAAAGAGAATCATAGCATGAAATTAAGCTTGGTACTAGAAAATGAAAATTGGTTTGTAGAAAACTATGATTTCAAAATAGAGAATGGAACAGAAGGGCCGTAAAAGTACGGAATTAGGAAAGGGTTTTAAAATGAAAAAATTTAATTTGGCATATAAAGAGGTTCGAGTATTTGAAGTAACTGTTGAAGCGGGAACGGTTGAAGAGGCAATAAAAAAGTTTAATAAAATGTCCCATCAAGATAGGGAAAGAGTGAATCGAAACATTACAGTTCAGGAAAGAGAGCAGGAAAATGCAAGCTTTAAATAATAATTATAAAGTTTTGCTTTGTATCATAATAGGTATTGCTTTTAATGTATGGGCTTATGAAAGACCCTTAATTGAAGCGATATTTGCTCTAGCATACTTAATGCTTTTTCTATTTATATTATTTGCAACATGTTATTTCATGTTGTGGAGTAAGGTTAGGAAAATGAGATCAGAGCATTGAATAATTGAGTGGGTTTTATATAAGGGCTTTAAGAGAATATATCCAAAATATGAAGGAGGAAGAGGAAATGAATGAAAATATGACAAGTAACTTTTTAGAGGTTGAGGAAAAATTAATGAGTCAAAGTAGGAAATGGGGCATGGATACGGAATTAATACGGAAACAAGCAATTGAGGCAAACAATGAAATAATTAAAGAACTAGAAGAATATGAGACTTCAAATAAACAAGTTGCTTTAGAACTGACAGTAAGAATTATTGATTTAAAGCAACAAAATGAAATGCTTAAAGAGCCAATGGAGCCAGTTGATCACGAAGTACAAGAGTGTTGGGAAAGTTTCTGGAGGAAAATCCTTGTAAAAAATGGCCAGTTAGATATTGGCCAAGTAAAAAAAGAATTGTTTGATTATAAATATGTAAGGGACCAAGCTAGTTTGGTATATTCAGAGCTATCCGGATTAAGCAAGGTGTTTTATCCAGCGCAGAGCGTGATTAGCAGAGCGAGAGAACAGCAGAAAGAGTTAGAAGTAGAAATGTATCTAGATGATATAAGGGCGATGGCTGATAAATCAGGGAAGGTCAATTTAAGTGATCTAGAAAAATATTTTAATAAGTAAATTGAATAAAGGATGGAATAAGTATGCCAATGAGAATATTTAAGGGGTCACACGACCGAAAAAAGAAAATTGTACGTTAAGGGATATTTTTACATATTATTAAGAAATAAAAACACAGAGAAAATGATTCTCCCTGTGTTTTTATTTCTGCTTTATTCTATTTTTTCGTAGTGGCCGTAAGTTTTCAAAATTCACTTTTTGATTTAAATTCCAAATATAATCTCCTGTAAGTGCGATATGTTCCCAGCCTAATGGAGAGATGTGCTGAATATATTCCTCTGGAATATGAATACCATTATTCCGCAACGTTTCAATTGCACGAGAGATATAGATAGAATTCCAGGTTACAATCGCAGAAATAATGAGTTGAAGTCCACTTGCACGATGTAATTGATCTTCATAGGATCGGTCGCGAATTTCTCCTAATTGATTAAAAAATATGGCTCTAGCCAAAGAATTTTTACTTTCGCCTTTATTTAATTCAACCTGAACTTTTCTTCTGTGTTCAGGATCTTGTATCCATTTTAACATATATAAACTTCGTTCTATCCGGCCGACTTCACGAAGTGCGATAGATAAGCTATTTTGTCTAGGGTAAGATGATAATTTTTTTAAAATCAGGGAAGCTGTAACTGTTCCTTGTCGTATAGAGCTAACTAAACGTAATATTTCATCCCAATTTTCACGTATTTTCTTTACCTGAATTGTTCCGCCAACCATGAAATTAACATGATCATATATTGTTGGCGCAGATAATGTATATATTTTACGATTATCAATCGTTTTAATTCTTGGTGAAAAGCGAAATCCTAACATATGGCACATTCCAAATATATGATCAACAAAACCAGCGGCATCTGTATAATGTTCTTCAATTTGCAAATCTGTTTCATGATATAGTAATCCATCAATAATATGTGGTGCCTCTTCTGTGGAACTAATAACTTGGACATAAAATGGATGATATTGATCTGATATATGTGTATAAAAACTTACTCCTGGGTCATGACCATACTTACCATTTACTTGTGCTAGGGGACTGGAAGTCCCACCGGCACGAAAAAATTGTCCATCTGAAGATGAAGTAGTGCCCTCTCCCCAATATGAAGAAAAGGGTTGTTTATGATGAAAGTTTGCAATATCTCCAAGTGCTTTCGTATAGATTTCATCTCTTATGTACCAATCCGCTATCCAAGCTAGCTGAGAATATGAGATATTTGGACAAGCATCAGCCATTTTACTTAATCCTAAATTAATTCCATCTGATAAGATAGCCGCAAATAAAATCGATTTTTCTTTTGGAGCCTTTTGAGTGTGAAGATGAACAAAGTGTTTACTAAACTGTGTCCAAGTATCTACTTCTACTAATAAATCTGTTAATTTAATACGCGGCAATAAGTCATACACAAGTCGAGTAATTTCTTCTACATCTTCTGGAACCATCTTTTTTAGAGAAGCAACTTGTATTTTACCTCCATATATCGTTACACCTGGCAAATCTTGATTTGCAATTAAACAATTGACTTTTGAAAGTTCTATATCTAATTGTTCAAAGCGTTTGTTTAAATATTTCTCTACATCCTCTGTAAATTCCAGGGGAATTTGTTGGGTTTGCTTCATGTGCTGCCAAGTATGGGGTGGTAAAAGATACTCTTCAAAATCTTTATATTGCTTGCTGCCTTTTACCCACATATCACCAGAACGAAGGGTATTCACTAACTCTGAAAACACACTAAATTCATAGTAATGTCGATTTATTTTATCGTCTTGGTACACATATTTCATCCATTTAGACTTTATAAAATCGGTCGGTACATTATCAGGTATTTTTCGTTTTCCAGATTGATTGGCTTCTTTTAATAGTTCTAATGCTTGTAATACAGTTTGGCTGGTTGAAGAAGCTTTAAACACGTATCTATTGAGTAAACGCGGAGCCATTTTACGAAAATGTCCATAATGATTATCCAGCAAATCTAGATAATCAAATTCTATTGGTCTAGCTAAGCTTTCAGCCTCATGCACAGAGTGAATAAATTTCTCCCAAGATATAATAGATTGTACAGCTTCGAAAGGATCTGTTTCTAATTCTTTTGCTTCAATTAATGCTTTTCCTATTTCGACATAAAGTCTAACTTTTTCATTTATTGATTTCCCATCTTTTTGAAATAGTTTATTATGTTTATTTTCTCCACGGTTAAACATTCGTCCCATTAGTTTTGCAAACATATCTAAACCTTGATCAGTTAAAAAAGCATAGATATGGATAAGGAATGCCATGATCGTTGCATATCGTTTCCTCTCATTAAACCTAGATAAATGTTGTATAGAATAACGAGAGCCCTCACGGGCCATTTGTATTAATTTATTCTGATGAATTTCTTTCCCATTATCTAAAGGTAAATCTAAACTTTGAATAAACTCTAATCGATCTAAAATTTCATGGAAATTTTTAAGCGCTATAACACCCGGTGGTTGACGTAACCAGGATAAAAGTGAACTTTTGTTCTCTTCACGATTATAAAGTAATGTATCTAGTTGTTCGTATTGATAAGAAGAAAGTCCTTTAGTTAAATATTTAAAAATTCTTTTCCTAGCACGTTCTCTTACAGACCAGGCTAAATGTTCTATAGCGTAAACTGCTGGAAGGATAATTTTCCGTTTTCCCATTTCCTGAATAAGAGCTTCTACCAGTAAATACCCGTTTTCTATTTTCATTGCTAGAGGGAGAAGCCACCGTGCTAATTCACGGTATTCTCTCAGAGTAAAAGTACGTAAATTGTAAAGATTCCGTATTTTATTTACATGCTCTCGCCGTGTGGTATCTCGAGTACGTGCGTAATTTTGTATCTCCCAAGAAGCTACATCTATTTGTTTTGCAAGAAAGCTCACGAGAAATTGTGGAATATTTTCTTTAGCTGATAAAGGCCTACCTGGAAAACGGAGATAAGAAATTTGAATAGCAAATCCCAATCGGTTGTGATCACCACGTTGTTGATTAACAATTCGCAACTCTTCATCAGATAAGGTGTAATATCGAATTAATTCACGTTCATCCATCTGACTCGGAATTTCATAAAAAAATGTTCTTTGTGCATCTGTAAGAAGTTCTCTTGTTTTCAATATTTAATTCCTTTCTTCTGAAAAAACAGTTATTATCAGTAGAGTATACCCTATTGATAATAATTTGTCTCCTTGATAATAAAGGGTTTACAGACTATCAATAGCACCTATCAAAATTAAAGATGAAAAAGGTGAAAAAATGATATATGGATATGCTCGTGTCAGTGCACAAGATCAAAATTTAGATACACAAATAGAACAACTTTTAAAATATGGGGTTGATAAAATTGTAAAAGAAAAAATCAGTGGTGTAAGTCAAGAAAAAATAGAATTAGATGATTTACTTTCGCAATTAATAAAAGGAGATACACTTGTTGTAACAAGAATGGATCGATTAGGACGGAATACAATTCAATTACTACAATTTGTTGAACATCTTCGTGAAAAAGGCGTACACTTTGCGGTTTTAAATTTAGGAATTGATACAAGAACTCCAACAGGAAAATTCTTTTTAACAGTTATGTCAGCCTTTAGTGAATTAGATCGAGAAATGATTAAAGAAAAACAAATTGCTGGAATTAAACTTGCAAAACAAAAAGGAGTGTATCGGGGAAGAATAAAAAAATATACGGAACAACATGCAGGGATGAACCATGCAATTGAATTGCGCCAAAAAACAAAGAAAACAATGAAAGAAATTTGCGCCATCACAGGTGTTAGTCAAGCTGCTTTATATCGGAAATTAGGAGAATTAAAAAAAGATGAAAAGACGAATCTTTAATATAGAAAGATTCGTCTTTTTTGTGTGAAAATATTCCTTAACGTATAATTTTCTTGTTTGGGTCGTGTCGGACCTAATATTGTTATTGCTCCATAAATTTCTGTTGAATTAGTTTAGGTGATAATTTTGAATCCGTAATATCATAAACACTAACACGTAGTTTACTTCCAAAGATTCCATTTACATGTGCTTTCCCATTCAATATAAGATTTTTACTAGAATCAAAAGTAACTCCCTTTATTTGATTTTGCTGACTAGTAGATAACTTTTTCCACATATCTGCTGTTGTAAATAGAAGTGATGGATATTTATTTGGACGTGGGAATCCGGGTCCATAATAAGTTGCTAAGGTGTCAAGTTTCGATTTTACATTCTTTCCATTTGCACTAAATTCTATATCTCCATTAAATGTTTTTTTAGCCATATCCACTTTAACTAAATATTTTTTACCAGCTGGAACTTTTATATTTTGTGGTGAAGCTGTTAAAGTCTTAGTATCTGTAACTGTATTTGTTGTACTTGTTGCAGAGTTGAATTCTGCAGTAATATCAACACCATCTGTTAATAAAATAGGTAATTTAAAAAGCGTTGTTTTTCCTCCTACTTTAAACCCTTCCGTAACACTTGTACTAGCGGAGTTCGTAACTTGATGAGAATACGATGCTGTTGTGAATGTTTGATCTATACTGCCATTTGTATTATCAAATTCATTTTCACCAATATATTCTGGATGTAAATCACTATAAGTTAAATTTTTTAAATTGCTCGCTTTGAGATCTAAATCCATATTTGTTTTTTTACTATCTAATCTAATATAATGATAAGCTCCAGGGTATTCAGGTAAGTCTTTCCATTCTAATTCGTTTTTAAAATAAAAATCAGAAATTTTGTCCATTTGTGCATCTACATCTGTAATATTTGTGGTTTGAGCTGCCATGACATTACTTCCAAAAAACAGGGTACTTGATATTCCTAATACAATTCCTAGTTTGGCTATAAAAGTTTTTTGAGATTTAAATAGGTTCGTCATACTATCACTCCTTAAAATATTATTTATATTAATATACTACGAAAGCGAATTCGAGTGAGTGGTTCTTGTCAGAATTGCGTTTTTTGTCACAAAAGAATGTTTTTAACAATGATTTTATAGATAAGATTTTTTTCAGGTTGTTTATTCTAGTATGAAGGTATGTTTTTTGCTCATATCGGAAATTAAAAGAATTAAAAAAGATGAAAAGGCGCCCCCTGAAACGGATAATTATTACATTTAATAGAAAATATTCCTTAACGTACAATTTTCTTTTTTCGGTCGTGTGACCCCTTTAACGTGAAAAATGGATCGCATACGGAAAAGCAGATCAAGAAATTAATCGGCGAGGGAATTGTAAGATTGCCTATGTTTGAAAAAGAAATGGCTATTATAGACTTCTGTTTGGACCTGGAGATCGTCGAAAATCTAAATGGTGAAAATTATGTTCTAATAATCTCGGGGTATTTGGATCGTTTAAAAGAATATATAAATGATGATCTGAATGAAATTACAAAACAAGAATTAAATTTAATTCTACCTAAAGGGAAAGTTATCGATTTTGCAGGAACACATGAACTTATAGAAGATGCTGGGTATCAGTTAACGTTAATAGATGGGAGTTATCGCGAGGTTGTACTTGTATAATAATAAAGAGCCTCTTACACGTATGTAAGGGGCTCTTTATATTTTTTAATAATTGTCGTCATCTTCTAATGGGTCTGTAAAATCTTCTAAGTAGTAATCATCCTCATTTAAATTAAAGCGAGGTTCTTCACCTTGTTTACGTATTAGTCCATCGAATTCATCTCTTATTTTTATTCGGGAGTTACGATCTCGTTTTCCAACATAAAATAAATGCGGGTTTAACATGAAACCATATTCAGCTTTAACGATAAGTTGTTTTTTGCGTAGCTTCGTTATGCTTCTAGAAATATTGCCTTTGTCCATATTCATATCAGCGGCAATTTTCGTTTGTCTCATATATGTATGATTATTTTCTTTATTCATATGTTCACAAAGGAAAAATAGCACCTTATAATCCGATCCGGTAAAATCATTGTCTTGTAAATGTTTAAAGGAATCTAAAATAATTGCTCCCCAGTATACAGGTATACTCGCTCTTCTTCTTGGCATAATTTTCCTCCGTTTATTGTCATATTTACAATTTTCTCGAAATTTGTTGAGTAATAGACAACTTTCAGTTGTATTATTAACAACTTTAGTATTTATATAATTATGAATCAAACCCTGTCAGGACAAGGTTTGATGCTGGAAATGCGCCTTATTCTATCCGTCCCCTTATATATTATATTGGTGTAGACTACTTGTAAACACAAAAGAAAATTGCGTATGCAAGTATAGATAGAAAGAAGGCGTATAAAAATGTTTCAGTGGTTTCAACAAAAATTAGGATTGATTGGTGTGGTAATAACATTACTGGGTTTATGTTTTCCGGCGGTATTTGCCCAAATTGGTGAAGAAATTAAAAGTTTTACGGTTGAATATTGGTTGCAGCTTTCAATTGCGGTTATTATTGGGTTGCTTGTAGCAATTGTTTGGCTTATTGTTCGTCGTGAATGATGAACATATTGGAAGAGGTAAGTTTTTAGGGGGAGGCATGTGTCCATTGAAATTAAATATCGCGCTATTTAGTTGTAATCTTACATTTCGTCCGTCAATTTAAGGAGCGGAGAAGATTGCTAGGTACTTGAAAATGATATGTAATTCTAATTTTGCTATAGTTTAATATAGAAATAGTGAAATTGGAGGTGCTTTGATGGGAAGAAGTAAACCTATGAGAGATGCATACTATAGAAGTTATGCAAATCCACATAAACAAAGAAAAGTAAATTGTCATGAAGTCACAATAGAGATGAAAAATATGGGGACTTTTCATTGTATGGATTGTGAGAGACATGTGGTACATGCAGGAGGGAAGAATCCTTACTATAGGCTACCTTCAAAAGATGCCGAACATGATGTGAATTGTGATAATTATCTTCCGGTTGATGAAGTGTCGGAAAGGATCAGAATAATAGGAGAAAAGCTGAATATCAAGTTGAAATTACCCTTTTTTCACGAAAATGAAGAAGAGGACAAGGTTACAGCTGGAGTGAAAGTTGGAAAATCCGTTTCAACAGCTGTTAATCCAGTTAAAGTAGGCCCGGTTAAAACGAGAAAATCTCCTAATAAATCGACTACAGTTACCTTGAATAGTGCAGCGGAATTACTTTATCATACATCTGATGATCGCCCGGAGGAACACCGAATGAATGTCTGGAGAGTGTTGCGTTCTAATAAACAATACTACTATCCTGGTAAATATGATGAACTAAAGCGGGACTTTGAAGGTGGAAAGTTAAATCCTGTTGTTTTTGTTAGGGGAAGATTGAATCAAAATCAATATTTTACATTTGAAACCCACAGGTACATAGATATACAAGATAAGCCATATAAGTATGGGCCAATAGAATTGAGACTTCACTTTAAAGGAATTCCAGAGTTAGAAAAACGTTTTAAAAAGCTAACTTGGCATATTAGAAGTGGAAAGAATCGTACAGAAGAGATTGGAATAATGGGTAACGTCATTGAGATAGAATCAATAGGGGATAAAATATTTATTCATATTAGATGTTATGATCTGGATGTTGAACCTAAAGATGTAGAATGAATGTTTCTATTTTTATAGCGGGACTTATGGTAGAATTAAAGACAACTGGATAACGTGGGCGGGAGGTTGCTGATCCTTTTTCTCTAATTTTAGAGGGGAAGGAGGTGACCGTATGGATTCTTTACTAAATTTATTACATGATGCTGTAAAAGTATTTATTACAGTCTTTGCAACGGCTTATGCAAATGAGTTAGCAAAGAAATTAGGTAGTAAAAATAAAAGAACCGCCCCTAGAGCCGGCAAGCGAAAGGGCAGTTCAAAACGTAAATAAATGTTAGCAACTGACCCGCCTTGCGGTAAACAGTTACTTGAAGAGATGTTAGCGCATCTCTTCTTTTAATATGCACAAAAAATAATGGTATAACTCGCTTCTTATTAAAATTATAACAAAAGTTTTTGCAAATGCAAAGTAGGGGGAGTTTTTGAATGAGTGGCGATAGTATGTTTCTTTATTGTACATACTGACTCCTTTCTCGATTTAGAAAAGCTTGATTCCTTTTGTTAGCGAAGTTGTTTTATATAATTGTTATGAATTATAACAAAAAATGTTGTGAATCATAACAATTCGTGTTATCTTTGTTATAAGTTATCACAAAGGAGAAATTTACCATGTCAAAGGCTATAGAATTACTTCTAAATTCTTATCCGAATTTAGAAAATAAAATTAATGCTTATGAGAATGTTTTTATGCATGATGAAGCGCTCCGTTCTTTAGATACAGAAGAAGAAAGGACTTTTTTAAAATTACTTTGGTTCTTTAAAAGCCCGAAAGAAAATAGTTTTAATATAAATCTGTTATATCAGTATTTAATTGGAGAAAAATTAGCATTCGCATTAGATTTGATAGCGCATTATTTTAGAAGTGATACATTTTTACTTCGAGGTTCAAGTCATAAGTTGATTTTGTCGAGTACTGAATATTTTAATCAAAGTGAATTTGCAAGAGAATTAAAAAATGCAGGATTGGAGTATACTCAAGCGAAGATAGCGACGTATAGAAAAAGAGGGAAGTTTGTAGAAGAAGATGTAATTCTCTCAGGTGTTCCTTACTGGTCTAAAAGTACAGTGGAGAACTATATAAATTATTTGAAGTTAAATATGGGAAAATGACTATAAATCGTATGCAATATAAGAAGGGGATGTTAAATCATGAGTTATTTTGGACAAGTAGATAAAAAATCAATTGTTTATATTCTGGATAATGAAATTGCTAGTTTAAAAGATAGAGTAGTGGAAAGTGATGGTGCAGATTCTAGTTCTTTATGGATAAAATTTAATCGTTTAGAAAAACTTCTTTATGGTGAAGGGAGAACCTTGTTATCTATGACAAATAAGATGAAATTTGAAAGTAGATTAAATACAATTAGGAAAAGATTAAATAAATTTAAATAAATGTTATCATTATATTGTGGGATCTACTTACCTGTTTTGTAGGGCTTTTTAGTAAATAATTTCGCTTAATATATTGCGTTTATTCTATATGACTTAAAATGTTATCCTGATTGTTTAATCTCGTTTTGTTATAGATAATATAATTTATGGTTTATTTATTGCTAAATGAAAAATGTTGTGAAAATTATACTTGATATTATTGTGGATTTGAATCAAATCCGGAAAAGTATAATTAATTGTAATTCAATTTGAATTTTAGTGAGAATATTGGTAGAAGGGATGAACGAGTATGTTTCGTGTAGTGTATAAAAAGACGTCAAAATCAAATTTAGAAATTAGAGAAGAGCTTACAATGCTACAAATGGGAGAATATCTAGAAAATAAAAAAGAATACTACGAATTAAAAATCTATCAATTAAATTCTAATTCTATGTATGAAAAAGCATTAGCCTATAAAAATGGAGAACTTGTAAGGGAGAATGAAAAAGTAAGTTTTGTTAAGTACCCCTCTTTTTCAATTAGCAAATTATTTGAAACTATACAAAAAGTTCCTCCTTCAAGGAAAGAGAATTCAGTCCAATTGATGTACGATTTGATGAAACATGAAGACGTAACAAAGCCGAAATTAAATGTAATTGATAACAAAAAAGTTAAGGACTTATGAAAAAGCATTATTTTGAAAAAAGGGGTAATGCGAAATGTCTATTGTGAATCGAAAAAAATCTGAAGCTGAAAAACGGGGAAAGAAGTCTAAAAAGTACGAACGTATTTTTATCATTTCTTTTCTTATGACTATATTTTTTATTATCGGAAGTGTAGTTACTGTGGGGTATACAGGATTTAAATACATTGAGTATTTGGCTGTAGTAATTATAACTGGTATAGCTATTACCAATGATGCGCAAAAAGCATATAAGAAGTCTCGTATTTTAAGTGCTGAAAATATTGAGTGAAACTTATACAGTTTAAAATTTGTACAGAAAAGGGAGAGAAGAAAATGCATAAAGCTGAGTACATAGAGTGTCCATGTTGTAAACATATCCATGATGATTATCATGCTTATTTAGATGTTGGTGATCTTGGGGGGGATTTTGAAATGAATTGTGAGAATTGTAAAGAACAGTTTAAAGTTGATTTTTATAGTGTATTTTGGTTTGAAACAAAAAAGAAATAAAAATTATAAAGCCTAACAACATTGTTGTTTCATGAAGTGGCTACTGTAGTATATGGTAGTGTAACCTTTATAGAAGCAGCATCAATCAAGATTAATATTTAGTAGATTGTCATGGGATTTAATCTTTGTAGAAAAGGAGGAATACAGAATGTATAATCAAAAAAAAATTAACGAAAAAGAACGGTTAACGGTACTAGATGAAGGTATGCTGTGGCGCCATCTTCCAAAAGAGGAGCTTGATAAAGTAACTAAAGTATTTCAAGAATTTAATACTATACAGAATCCAGGTGGAAAATCAAGCTATCAAAAGCAAGCACTTAGTGACTTTAATCTTTCGCAAGAGGAGCTTGATAAAGTAACGGAAATACTTCAGGAACTTTAATGCTATATAGAATTCATAAGAAGAGGGTCTTTTGCAGACTCTCTTTTTTTGCGAAAATAGAACATAAAGAACGTTAGTTCGTGTATAATAAGAACAAATGTTCTTTTGTTTTAGGAGGATTTTAAATGTATGACTATTCCGTTTTGCCGAATCGTATTGTGATGTGTGTTGATTTTAGGTCTTTTTACGCCTCAGTGAGTTGTATCAAAAGGGGATTAGACCCTAAATATACAAAGTTAGCCGTGGTTGGAGATGTGAAGCGGAGTGGTTCGGTTGTATTAGCAGCTACGCCACCTTTGAAGAGATTAGGTGTTGGAAAACTAAGTAGATTATACGAGATTCCAAAAAGGTCAGATATTATTATAGTGAATCCGCAGATGGAAACGTATATAAAATGCTCAAATTATATCACTAAGTTAGCATTGCAATATGTAGCGCCAGAGGATTTACATACCTATTCCATAGATGAGCAATTTCTTGATATGACAAGTACATTGCATTTGTTTGCGAATGACCCAATCGAATTTGCGATAAAATTTAAGAGGGAAGTATATGAGAAGACGAGGATTGAGTGTACAGTTGGTATTGGGCCGAACCCGCTTATGTCGAAGGTAGCTCTGGATCGTGAAGCTAAGAGGAATGAAACAGGGATTGCGTATTGGCGGTATGAAGATGTACCGGAGAAGATATGGCCAATACGTCCGTTAAATGAATTTTGGGGAATATCAACGAAAACTGAAACGAAATTGAATAGGAAGGGGATTTATACAATTGGTGATTTAGCTCATTATCCTTTGAAGTATTTAAAGCAATCTTTCGGAATAATCGGTGAGGATATGCATTTGCACAGTCACGGGATTGACTTTAGTAAAATTTCAGAAAAACATGTGACAGAATCAAAATCAATTGGTAAAAGTCAAATCTTAATGCGCGATTATTCAATTGAAGAAATACAAATTGTTTTATTAGAGCATATTGAAGAAGTGTGTTATCGATTAAGAAGAGAAAGAAAATTAGCACAAACTATACACTTTTCTGTTAGTTATAGTAGGGCTTATAGTGGTGGGATTAGAAAAACCTGTACTTTTCCGCGCCCCACTTGTTTGACGATGGATATTTATGAAGTTTGTATGGGATATTTACATAAATTATATACAGGTGAGCCGATTCGAAGTATCTCGGTATCTTTGACTAACTTAATTAAAGATGGAGAAGAACAACTTTCGTTATTTGATAATGTAGAAAGAAGAGAAAAAGAAATGAAATTAGCATATGTTATGGATGATATTAGGTCGAAATTTGGTAAGAACAGCATATTAAGGGGAATATCTTATTGTAATGAAAGTACAGCTAGAGAAAGAAATATGTTGTTAGGGGGCCATAAAGCATGATGAATTCTCAAATGCCAAAAGGACGGAAGATGGTCAAGTGGATGCCATTTTCCAGTTTGCCTGAGCAGTTTCAGGGGATTCGTGAGATTATCCAGGAACAAAATAAAATCACAAAACCAATTCTGGATCAGCAACAATTAGAAGAAATAGGTCGAATTTTAAATCAGTCTTTATCTATGGGAGAAGAAATACATATAACTTATTATCGGCAGGGATATATTCATCATGAAATGGTAACGGTAGTGAAAATTGATCAATATACAAAAGAAGTGGTTACTACAGACGCTTTCCGGAATAAATGTGTGTTTATTATAGAAGAGATTGTGGACTGCCGTTTAAATATTTGTTTGTAATACAGCGTGAAAACGTAGTTGTTAATGCGTTTTTTTGAAAGGAGAGCTCATTATGGGCTTTCTTTTTTATATAATTGTAGTGTAGGTAAAACAATGGAATGTCAGCTTGAAATATGACTTTAATACTAATATGTGAAATGAGTGAATAATTATGGAGGAAGTAAAAGAAGGAACAACGATTCAAAGTATTTTAGCAACAGATAATTATTGTGTGGTTTTTGACACGAATATATATTTGAATCTTTATGAATATTCGCCAGAAGCAATGACGTTTTTTATAAGTTTATGTGATTTGATTCGAGAGAATCTTGTTCTACCTAGTACTGTGAAACGTGAGTTTAAAAAGAATCATGGCAAATCGGTAAGAAAACAAAGAAATAAATTTAAGAATGCAATCACGAATTTGAAAAAACCTCTTAATCAGTTTGAAAGTAAATTAAACATACAGCTGGAGATTCTAGAATCATTTAAAATGCCTAAGATTAGTGAATTAAAAGAAAGTATAGAAGAAGATATTGATGCATTGAAAGAAAAGTTAGATGAATATATGGCTGAACATGAAGCGGTTGCAGAAGTGAACCGTAAGATACTAAAGGAAGATCTTATAGTTCAATTAATTAATTATATTGAAGGGTCAGACAATTTGTTGCCAACCCCTTCTCTTGATGAAATATATCAACTTTGTTCCGATGGTGAAAAAAGGTATAAAAATAAAATACCACCAGGTTATGAGGACGAAGATGATAAGTCTGGTGTAGAAGCCTATGGCGATTTTATTATTTGGAAGGAAACTTTAGAATTTTGTAAGAGGAATGAGAAAAATCTAGTTTTCGTAACGGATGATGTTAAAGAAGATTGGTACAACCTGAAGGAAAAGCATTTTAGACAAGAATTAGTAGAAGAATTTGAAAATGAAACTGGTAAGAAGATTATAGGTATTACGGGGAATGAGTTTTATAATGAAATAGCAAGAATCTTTAAGAAGGATATTCCTTCTGTATTAGAGTGGTCAATAAATTATAATTTAGAAAATTATTTTGAGGATTTATGGCATAGTATTGAACCAGATTTAATTGAAATGATAATAAATAAAGGTGAAGAATACATTGATACATCATCACTGACGAGCTATGATGGTAGCGATTTTGAATATGAAGAAGATTCATTTGAACTAGAAGTAGTTGAAGAGAAGTTTCAAGGGTACAACGTTGATGAAGCTGAATATTTATTAAAAATTAATATAAAAGCTAACGCTATTTCTAGAGAATACCAGGGGAGGGATGGTGATACGAAAGAAGTAATCTTATCCTCTGCTAGATATCATAATCTTGAAGGGGAATTGGAGGTTCAAGTAACTAGAAATATAGATTCGTATTTAGATTATTGGTCTAGTGATGATTTATTTGAAGATATTTATATAAATAAAGGATTACTTTATGAAATAGATTCGTATACAGTTGATGATCTTTGTGTTGAATGTGGAATGAAGGTCGGTGAATATACTAATAATCAAGGAGAACCATTATGTAGTAACTGCGTTGTGGATGATACAAATGGTGCGATTTGTACAGATTGTGGGCAAAAGGTTCCATTTGATGATATGTATGACGGTTCATATTGTTATTCTTGCAATCGACGCCAGGAAATAAATAGTTACCTTGAAACCCAAGGGAAATAAAAAGACACACACTCTATAGAGTGTGTGTCTTTTTATTTAATAGCTTATAAGAAATGAATTGAAATGATGTTCTTATTATATGGATAGTTTTTTTAGGATATATTCAAAGTTTAAAATAAATTGCTCCAAATCTTCTCTCTCTATTATTATATTATGTCCCAATTCCCTTAGGTTAGATGTTTTAGTTGTAATATATTTAGCAATACCTGGAGTTAAGAGGCTTTTTTGTTGCTTAGTTTGGTTATTATTTAATCTTTTATAAGTATTTTTATATTCTATTACAAATGAAACCAATGTTAAGTGATTAATTTCTACAAAAATAGTTTTTGTATCATCTAAGACATTCTCCATCTCATGACAACAATCATCGCTGATATCTGTCTCGCATTTTATTTCAAAGATAATCTGTGCAAATTTGCTAACTAGATGCATGTTAATATTCTCGAATTCTTCAGTGTTGATTTGGTAAAATTGATTTTTCATTAGGGTTACCACCTTTGTGTTTTTTAGTCTAGCAACTCAAGTATTTTTGTTTACTATAATTCTCTAAAACTCTAACTGTTTTAAAAAGTTTAGGTTTGCTAAGAGTTTATAGGTTTGTCTCTAATAGTCTTATGCGTTAAAGGAAGTCTAAGATTATAAGTAAACACACAAAGAGGATTTCTGACTCGTAAAAATGGTAATGTTTGACATCGTTAGTGGTTTGCTATATATTTCGAGTGAACAGGGGTTCATAACTTAAAAGTTTTGAACCTAGTATGTGAGTGTGATAGAATCTATGTATGGAGGGGTATCATAACTTACGTCCAAAAGTAAAAGAGAATTGGAGTGTTTTTGGTGAAATATGGATATGCCAGGGTGAGTACTTTGAATCAAGACTTGGAGTCTCAAATTCAAATGTTAAAAAAAGAAGGTTGTGAAAAAATATATTCAGAAAAATTTACTGGCACAAAATTTGAACGACCAAAATTTCAAGAACTACTTTCTATATTAGAAAGTGGAGATACACTTGTTGTTACAAAATTAGATCGATTTGCACGTTCGGCTGAAAGTGCTATCGCTACAATTAAAGTGTTATTTGAAAAAGGAATTAAGGTACATGTAATAAATATGGGGGTAATTGAAGATACGCCTACTGGTAGGTTGATGTTCAATATTATGAGCGCCTTTGCAGAATTTGAAAGGGATATGATTGTAGAGCGTACGCAAGAAGGTAAAGCAATTGCAAAATTGAATCCGAATTTTAAGGAAGGACGACCAAAGAAATATAATAAGGAACAAATAGAACATGCTCTCATGTTACTAAAAAATAACTCTTATAAACAAGTAGAGAGGATAACCGGAATTAGTAGAAGTACATTAAAGCGTGCGAAAAAGAGTGAAAAACAGATAGAGGGGGCTGAATAGAATGAGGGGAAATAAAATGAATTCTGATATGTTTTTATGGGTATTTGGTATTGTATTTATATTTGGATATTCATTCTGGGCAACTGGAAGACCGGGGGATGAGGCTTTAAACGGATTAATAAAGATGTTCGGTTGGATAGGTGTAGGGTTTATAACGTTATTCGTAATTTGGGGGCTCATATATACAATTTTAAATGGTGTTAAAAAAGGTGAAGAATGATTGTATATAAAAATATCATAGGGGCTTAAGGAAAGGGAGAGGGATTATGTTTATGTTATTTCGAGCATGTCAGTCTATTGATACACGTTATCTAGTTAAAACATACATATGGGGTATCTTAATTTATTTGTTCTTTAGGTGGGTAATCCCTCCATATGAAACGGGAATGATAAATTTAATGATTGTTAACTTTATATTTTTTCCGTTCGCAAGGATACTTGCACATAAAATAAAGTGCTTTTTCTTTTCGGATACGATATTTATGATGACTGATAAGGGGTGGCTTATATACTTGTTTATAAAAGCTTCGTTTTTAGGTTGGTTATTTGTAATGACACCAATTTTTGCGCCGTTTGGTTTTCTGATAGTGTTCTTACGCTTTTGGAAAATGGAAAGAAAAAGAAGAAAAAATGTGCAGAAAAGAAATCAAAACTTTGCTAAAGCATAGAAGGGCACCTTAATATAGGTTGCCCTTTTTATACTTATCTATTAGTAATGAAGTTGATATTATTCTTTAAGGATTTATATTAAAAGTGAAAAATGTACCGATTTTTATAAAAATAGTCTCCGAGATTGCGATTTTAAGACGATTATCTATTCTTTTATGTACAACCCTGTTGTTAAATGAGGGAGGATTGAACGATAATAAGTATATAAATAGAAAAATACACCAAAAACATTGCCCTTTTTATAGTATGAATATTGGAAATTTAATTAGGAAAGAAGTTGACGCTTTATGCCGAGTTGTGATTGGGGTAGCCCTTGTGATTGTTTAGATTGTAGAACAAAACGATTTTCTGTAGTATGTACCCATTGTGGGTTTGATAATATACTTAGGGTCGTGGGAAGCTCTGAATATAAGACAGGAAAAAAGGGGATAGGAGATTATGAATTTAGTTATCCAGAGGGAACAAAAGATGTAAGCTGTTATTATTGCTCGCTAGTCATATCAGGAGTTCGCTATTTTGATGATTATGATGAGGCGGCTTGTAAAAGTAGTTTAGTGTTGTATCAAAATAAATTAAATGGACATATTTGTAGTACTTGTAATGTAATAGAAGGTGAGCTCAAGGGTATTTCTTTTGTTGAATTAAAAAAATTAAATAATAAGTTTTATTGTCAAAATTGTATAGTGGAAGCCGGTGAAAGGTTAATTCCTGATCCTTCAAATGAAAATAAAAAATACTTTTTTAATGCGAATACTTTAAAGTGGGAATTGGATAAAGTACGCATTGAGTGTCCAACTTGCCATAGAAAAAGGTGGCTAAAAGCCGAGAATAGTTGGAGAAAAAAATGTAAAACTTGTTATTATATTAAATAATAAACTAACCGCATGTTTTTAAAGGAAGGTAGAAAAGACTCGCTTGAAACGAAGTGAGTTTTTTTATGCGATAAATTTTAATATTACGATTGACTCACGTCAAGTTAGGTGGTATAATAAGAGTATAAAGAAAAGGAGGTGAACAAAGTGGATTGGATGATAATCTTAGGAACGATAACAGCGTTCATAACAATTTACTCGCAACTTTCTTCCGGTGTTAAAAACACAATTGATATTTACTACAAAATCAAGGATGAAAAAGAAAAGAGTCGCTCCCGCCAAGAAAACGACTCTGAGTAAGACACCACAAGAGAGGGAAACCTCTCTTGTACCTAAGATTATTATAGCACATTTCACTATATCTTATGAAAAAAGTCATTTTTAGTAACATACCAATTCTTGTGATTTTAGGATACATCTTGTATCAAATTAATTACAATGATTTGCAAACATTAGATTATATCTTCATCGTATTGTGTATACTTGCATTTGTTATGATGTTGTTCAATTTAGTAACTACCTATATCAAGGAAAAGCAGGAGAAAAAGAATGTATAAATTTGAAACCAAAGACGACTTAATTTCTTTTATTCAATCTGAAGTTATAAATACTTCAGAAGCGCTGGAGATTTTAGGTTGTTCGCGTCAAAATCTAAATCAAATGGTGCAAAAAGAAAGAGTGAAACCCATTAAAGATTTACCGCGAGATCGATTGTTCTTTAAAGAAGATATATTAAAAAGAAAAGAGCAAATGAGAAAGTAACCCTGGATGCAAAGGGTTACTTTTTTATTATTTTGTTATTGCATCAAAAAAGAGGTGAAAGATGAATTAGTGATGTGTTGAGTAGTGGCACTTAATCATGTAATAAGGTAAAGTGGGATAATATAAGGTAGGGAATGTATAGATATTTATATTATTTGTCGCCGAGATTGCGGTTTTAAGGCGATTATCTTTTTCTTTATGTACAATCCATCGTTAAATTGCTTAAAATACACAGTAGATAAAACTTGTTTTATCTGAATGTTAAAAAAGTTTTGTTTCAAGTTTTTTGAGATATCAAGAAATAATGTTGTGTGATACTATAAGGGGAAGAGGATATAGATAATTCTGGAAAAGGGGGATGCAAATTGAATGTTCAAACTACTGTAAATAATAAAGTCACAGAACTGTTAAATGCTTGGTATATTGAAATTCGAAATAGACATGTTGCGAATGCATATAAATTAAAAAAAGAAATTGAGAGTTCTATAGAAAACATTGAAGAAGACCAAAACCTATTACTATATTATTCATTACTGGATTTTGGTTATAAGTATTTAATAGATAACCTGAGTATAGCCAAAAATAGTTTTGATAAAATTGAATCTTTCGATAAACCAACTGACGATTTTTTATCGTATTATTATCATTTTTATAAAGCCATTTACTCTAATGCAGTTGGTAATTACAATGCAGCAAAAGAGCATTATGAAATAGCAGAAGATTTACTTAAAAGTATTCCAGATGAAATTGAAAAGGCGGAGTTTTATTACAATCAAGCCGTTTTCCAATATCATTACTACCAGGCTTTTGTAGCTTTCCAACAAGCAACGAAAGCAAAAGAAATCTTTACTGAACATGAAGGGTATGAAGTGAAAATCGGTTATTGTAATAACCTTATGGCGTTAGCTTGTACACATTTGAAAGAATGGGAATTAGCTGAAGAACTGTATATTTCGGCAATGGACATATTTAAAAAGTTTGAGAATGAAAACGGTGTGTTAGTTGTAAAACAAAATTTAGGTTTAATGTATGCTGGTCAGAATCTTTCGGAGCTAGCTGTAAATCATTTAAATGAGGTATGTGGAAAAATGCCTGAAAACTATAAAGCTATATATATTAAGGGCAAAGAACACTTTAAATTAGGTGAAAATTCGTTATCTTCAGAACTTGTAAGGAAAGGTATGGAGATTTGTGATAGATTACAATTGGTAGAGTACCAACATCATTTTAAGATATTAAATGGGCAAAATGAAGGGTTAAATGGTGAAAAGCTAGAAGAGATTATATTAAAAGGTAATGAATATTTCATAAAAGAAAAACTTTGGGAATACGTAAAAGAATATACTGAAGTACTAGCGGTTATATTCCATAAAGAAAATAATTTTGAAAAAGCAAGTTATTATTTCTTCGCTAGCCATAAAGCGAATGAAGAGGTATTTAAAAAGGAGGCATTAAAATGAAAAAAATAAGTGTTACTATAATTGGAGTTATCACGGCTCTTACGTTATTTTTGAATGTGTCTCATAATTCGGCTGATCATCAGGAAGCCTCTCAATTTACTAAAGATGTTATTGTTCAATATGCACATGGGAATACTGGTTGAAGATAAAGTCTTGTGTTGGAAAACCTCGTTTTTAATTGCGAGGTTTTTTTATATGAAAATTAACTTTTGATTTAAGTAATCTTGTAGTGGGGATTTTCGTGGAGGGTTGATATGAAGATAACAGCGGGGAAATTTAATGATGCATATCCATCAGGAATAGATTCATGTGCGATACAAGCTGATGATGAGAAAATCAAATTGTATATTATAGAACATGCGCGATTGATGGATTTAGGAACATGCCAAGGAGAAACAGGTTGTCTATGTGAGGAGCATGGACACATAGAATATGATGGATACCAACAATACCGTGACGTGAGCTTGATGAAGGTGGAAGCACCATACCATGTACTTTCCAATGATTATGTCAATGTTGTTGTAAATGGTCTTCTGTATGCCGCGTATAAACCATTCTTCGAAATTATATATGATTCTGATATAAATAAACTGAAACAAGAATTTGAGAGCAGTTACGATGAGTTCACTGGATTTGTAGTGGTACAATGCCCTAATTGTGGTACATGGGCTGTATTTGATTCATAAGGATTTCTTTCTGGTGAATAAATAATAATTAGGAGGTTTTTTAATGACTAATGAAATCGTTACTTACAATGATGACAAAGGTTTTGTTTTTGAAATAGAATATTTGAAAGAAGAAAATGCAAAGATGTTTACTATAACTATTCCAAAAGAGGTATATGAAAAAGAAGAGATAGGAATAGAGTGGGGAGATTTTGTAGGTGAAGGTTATGAAAAAATGATCGACTATATAATTGGTGTGTATATTAAAGAAGGGATGCTAATAGTTAAAGGGTTTATGAAGAAATAAGGCAACTATTAATGGGGCCTTATTTCTTTGTAGTATATACATGTTTTCGATGGACTGGTTACCTAAAAAATAAAGCTAATTAATATGATGCATATTTTGCTTGTTAGGGAAGAAAAGCGCAAACCTGTTGCATTTTAAGATGGGATAAAAAGAAGGAAAGCACAAACAGCCCAACGACGGCTATGATTTTAAAATCGTTTCCGTTGGGCGATACCATCCAAATTCCGGATAAAGTATGTACATATTCGTCAGATACTTCTTGAGTACTCATTAATTTGTGAGCGTTCAGAAGATACAAAGGGGGGCGCCAACCTTTTTCCTAATTGCATACTATCTTTATTAACAAAATTCAGAAGATTTATACATGTAGGTAGCATTAGAGAGTAGATGCATTCAGAATTAACGAAGATGATATTAAGAGTATAAAAAAAAGCACCACTTCACTTGACGTGAGTCAAGTGAAGTGGTATTATAAGAGCATAAGGGAAAAGGGGTGAACAAAAAATGCTAATATTAACAATTTGGTTGAAGCAGCTTTAATAATATGTTTTGAACGATTTTATAATTTGAACCAAACATATTAAGAAGAGAAAAGGATTGTATAGGTTGATGTTATTTAGGAACGGCTTGATAACCAAAAAAATAGAAGAGCAAGATGTTTCCGCGCCTGGCAGCATAAGAAAACAACTTCCTCTTCTATAAAAACATAATTTTCGAAAGGATGAATGACGATGAAACACCCAATCATTAAAAATATATCTTCTGAATATATATTAACACAATCAAAAGTTAAGAGGAAATCCTTTAAAATATATAGCGATTTTTTTTCGGAAAATTATAAGAAGCTAAACGTATATTTTGGTATTGAGAAAAATGTGTCAGATCAAATATACTTTTATGGATTCTATGGAGTCTCAATCATAATTCTACTGTTCATATATTTAATTGTTGGACTATAATAAGTTTTTTAAAACGTATTATATAGAATTAATAATTTTAAATTGATATAATTTTGATTAATGAAGGTAGGTGCGATTATGTCTACATGGGAGGCTTTTGTTTTTTCAGTTGGTATAGCTGTGTTTTGTACTTTTTTAGTTTATTTGCTTGATTCGACAAAAAAGATGAAGAAATAAATGTTGTTGTAATATGTAATGGATTTTATAGAAAATAGGTGATGATCTCGTGAAAAAAGTAAAAGAAGGATTTATTGAAAATTGGTTTTATTTTATGCTACCTAATATATTTTTGATATTATATTTTGTTGCACAGTATTTTTTTAATAATTTAGTGAAAGTTTTTGTGTATTGGTTTAATCAAATTTGAATTAAGGGTTTGGATTTATAGTAAGTGGAATGGAGGTACGTATGATGGATAAAGAAAAGGTGACTGAGCAAATAGCAAAAGTTATCGTTGAAGCTTCAGAAAATGGGAACGGTTGTGGTTGGATACATGAACCAGGTAATTCTTTGGATAAATTGAGTGGAAGTCTTGAAATTAATAAAGAAGAAATTTATGAAGCAATAATAAGAATGAAAGAGAAGGATGAAGAATTAGAAAGACATTCATCCGTATATGAGGATATGGATTCTGCTGCGCGTTTATCTATAGGAACGGTCCTGGTATGTGGAATTTTTTTATTAGCTTGTGTAAAGTATATTCTTAGCTGGTTTTTTAGTATGAATTAATCAAGTCTTAGGAAGATGAATACTTAATTTTTGTTGTAATAAAGTTTAGTTGTAGATTTTAACATATATTCATATTTTGTATATCGTTATTTAACTATATGATTAATATAATGAAACTGTTCGAATAAAGTTTGGTTGTGAGGGAGTGCTAATATTGAGCTATTATTATAAGAACTTTAGGGAAGATGAAAAGAGTAATAATGTTGATTTGTTTTATATATTATGTTTTGTAGGATTGGCATTTTTGGTTATTGTGTATGCATTTTATCTGCCAGTGAAAGAGGTGGAGGAAAAACAAACAAACAACAATATATTAATTGTTGAACAATTAATTGAAAAAAAACTCAGTGTAGAAAAAGAAAATTTTGATATAGAATTAAAAAAAGAAAAATATAATCTATTTAATGATAATTGGATAAGCAATGAGTTAAAGTGCATTATTTACACAAACGGAAAAAAATTTGAAGTTTCCTTTATAATGAAACAAATAGAGGATTATGAAATGTTTGAACCGATTGACATAGATAAGATTGTAGAACGTTAAATTAATTATTTGGAGATGTAATAATATAAAAGAGGATAATGAAGAATTGATAGATTTAGCCCCTTAGGTTACGCCCTAAGGGGCTAAAATTCGAGACTTTTTCATTTGAATATCTTAAATAGATACTGGAGGTATAAATGCTAACTTAAATATGTACATTAACGCTTGAATAAATATGTACATTTTCAATTGGATTCTCCATACTGACTCTGAGGTGGTTAGTATGTATATTAAGCTAGATAT